>NZ_CP075086.1 GCF_023035295.1 Borrelia coriaceae | reverse complement strand
TATATAATTTGTTATTAGTACAGAGTATTTCGCCGACGGCACCCTATAATAGTTGAGCCTCAAAACTAAATAGTTATATACAATAACTCAATAGTTCATACTAAAAATGTAATAGTTGATCTCGCCTCTCTCTCAATACTTAAAAGTTGTCCAAAAAAGCTCAATAGTTGACACCAAAAAATTAATAGTTATATTCATACACTTGCCTTTCTTCCTTAATTAAAGTATCATTTTATTAAAGGTTAAACAATGTTAAAAATTCTATTATTCTTAATTCCTTTAGTTAATATCTTCGCTATATCCGAAGAAGAATATTACAAACGCGACAAGTACAGCTATTTCAAAAGAAAATTAATACGTGTCAAAGACTGGAAAACCAATTTTAATAACTTGAAAAACATAGGAAAATATTTTACAGAATCAATCGAAAACATTAAATCTACACCTGATAAAGAACTTGCATATTACTTCCAACACCACTTCACTACAAGCCTTTGCAGTCCAATGGAAAAAGATGCTGATGTAGTACCTAAAGAACACAAACCTCTATTTGAAAAATCCTACAAATTCATCAAAGCTCTCAAAAATCAAAACCCTGACCAAGCAGCTTATCTCATATATGAAATAGGCGACTTAAATTCAATGTTTACTAACACACATGAAGAAATCGGAACATTTTATTATATAATGAAAGATACAACACTTAAAGACAACAATCAATACGAACACGCTTACAAAAAGCTCAATAACATATATAACAAAATAAGACAAGAATATTTATCAACAATCAATATTCTTGAACACAATGATATAGACAATAATTTTGACAAATTCATGCTTAAATTCTCAGAACTACACAAACTAGTTACACATATATATTTTAACATAAGAAAACTGGTAATACATGCAAGAAATCATAGAACAATAAATCACAACTACTTAGACAATATCTATAACACAGACATACACACAATAAATACTACATAATGTTTTCACTAAAAAAATTTTTTAATAGAAAAACTCCTATTACTACTATTTATAAAATTAATCCCGACGAATTTATTTTACTTAGCAAACATCTTATACATTCTTCTAGTACTATTCACAATTTACTTGGTATCATCATGGCTTCAGGCATACCCTTAACTCATCTAAAAGACCCAAATATTAAAACTCCTTATAATTTTAAAAAAAATATTATACTTTATGCTTTAAGTAATGGCTTACAATTTGAACAATATTCTTTATTCAATTCCAACGATATTGCTAATTGTATTAGAAATTTAGATAAACATAAATTAACTTCTATTCATACATACAAAATTAATTACATTGCAAAACATATATTCAACTTTCGTATCACTACCAAACAAATACTATTAATCTATTCTTTAATTATTAAGTCTAAAGCCACGCTAAACAATATCTCTTACAATCACACTCATAATATCATACTAGAGCGTAAACCTTGCATACTAAACTTATACGACAAGATACAATATATTAAGTCATTCTATTTACTAAAACTTAATAAAAATAACCTAAATCACTATAAAAACAATTCTAATCAAACTTTAGCTACTATTGCTACACTAGTCGAAAACTTTTTTAGTGAACACAGATCAAATAAAAACTTACGTACTCTGAAATCTTATATTAATCTACACCTCAAAAAACTTGGTATTAACTATAAATATACCAATAGAATTCAACATCAGCTATTCTCTAATATTTTTTTACATTAAACTTCAGACAAACCTTTCCTATATCATACACTTCAAAACTCATTCTATCATCCCTTAAAATACTGTATAATATATATTAAGGAGATTATCATGGGACTTCCTCAAACAATAGGAATTACAAGACAAATGGTCTTAAATGAACTTATTAAAGCAGGTATTAACAGGGACATTGCTGACGATCTGTCTTACAGATATTATCACAACGAGCTTACTTTTAAAGATCTTGAACTGATTAAAATGGAATTAAAATCTGATATTAAAGACCTTGATAATAAAATTGACGAAAACAAAATTAAACTTGAAAGTACATTAAAATTACATAATTGGATGTTTGGAACCATTATTACCCTATGTACAGGTATTTTTTTAACTTTAATTGGAATTATTTACTCTTTTTTAAGTAAGTAATTCACTTAAATCATAATAGCATCAACTCTACGCAATTGTTATCTTACCCTTCTTAAATCCTTTACTTTGCTTCCCTTGTAACCTTTCAAAAGGTACTTCCCTTTTACCCTCTAACACATCAACAGGTTCAATGCCACCAACCTTACCCTTACTATCAACAGACTCCCTTTCCAAACTACCAAGAAATAATTCCTTATAATCCTCAAAAAGCATATCCAAAATATTATTCATCAAAACACCTTGGATTGTTTCACATTCATAATTATCAACAACTCTATTAATTATAATTCCATGACTAGAGCTATATTTCTTTGATACCCAATCCTTAAGATATGCATATACATACTCATAGTCAATATCTTGAGAACTAAGTATTGGAAAGTTAATTATTGTCTTATCTGTCCTTTTAGATTGTACTTCACGGCTCATGTAAGTATTCCAAAATCTATCCCTTTTTATATATAATCTTCTTGCTAAATATTTTAAATTAAATCTCATTTACTCTCCTTTTCTTTTAAATTATCATTTTGGCCCATATCTTCAATCATTATTCCCAAATTCACCATACTTAGCCCCTTAGTAGTTTTAAAGCCACCAAAATCATCCCTAATTGCAAATTTAACCATAGAATCATCATTTGAACTAGCATCTATCATCTTATCCATACCATTATTTGATATATCCAACCCAACACACCTTTCCTTACTCTTTTCCAAAGTAGCAAGCAGGCTTTCTCTAGCTTTCTTTTTTAAATTCAATTCTTCTTCTCTTGCCTTCCTAAGTCGCTCTTCTCTTTCTTTTGCTTCTCTTTCAAATAACCCAGTTAAATATTTTTGAAGCCTATCAGCTTCGCGTTTTCTTTCCTCTTCTCTTTCTTTTTCTTTTTCTATCTCTTTTTCTTTTAATTCTTCTACATTTAACTGCTCATTAGCCCTTTTCTCCTTAAAAACAGATGCTTTTTTAATTCCTATTCGTAAATTTTCTCCATAAGTCTCTTTAACCGCACAATTACTCTTGTACTTATTGGGATACCAATCCCTAAACCTTCCTTCCCAAATAAGATCGTAATCGCTAATAACACCATCACTACGCCTCATCATCATCCAAATCTTATACTTGTACCTATTACCAAACTGCTTTAAGAAATGTTCTAAAATATCTTCGATGTAATATTCACCTTGGTACTCATTTATTGCGGTCTCTAGATTGATTAGGGCATTGATGTATGTTGCATCGTTGTTACTGTGTTCTTTTATTTGCTTTAGATAATTTTTACTAATTTTATGTTCACAAGTTAACCTTGTCTCTACATCATTCCTTTTAAATCTACACTCTTCTTTTTTTGGTTTACTCGAATCAGTATTCTTAAAAAGCAATTCTTTAGAATTCTTATTATTGCTTATATTAGCTTTATTATTAAAAGCATGAGGGTCGACACGATGCGACATTACACTTTTCTTATTCATTTCATCTATTTCAGACAGGATTCCAAATTTTTTAAGGTTTGTGTAATTAAAATTGCTTTCTTCTAATGAGTCATCAAAATTACCAACAATTTTTTTATCATTTAAACTCTCTTTTAGTAAGTGTAAAAGGTATTTAAAGATTATGTCTTTATGTAAATGTGCTAACTGCATATTTTGTTTATAAAAAGACATGCTTCCCTTATTCTCACCAAATCTTATAATTTTAGATTCTAAAAGACCCATTTCATTTAAGAGTTTTATATCTCTTTCAATTGTTCGTCTACATACTGTCTTTTGTCCATCATTTTTCAGCAGCTTGATTACTATATTGTATATATCACGTGCTGAGTATTCTTCTACTCCACACGACTTCCTGTATTTTGCATTTTTAATTGCTATTATCCAGTATATTTTATACAAGCGCAGTTTGCGTCTTAACATTCTGTTTATTTGATATCTAACTTGTGATACTCGAATAAATTTAGTATCAGAAGATGTTTTATCTTTATTTAATTCTACAAGTGATTTTAGTATTGACTTTATTTGGTCTTTGGTATCATTTGAATTGAATTTTTTTGTTTCTTTTGTTACACTATTCATACGGTTTATGTTTTATTCCAAAGTTTAGATTTTCACATCATTTGTGAAGCTTTGGAAATTTATATATTTATTATATATAAATAATTCACTCTTGACTAGACTTAAAGTCGAGGTGATTTTTTTATGTACTGAAACAAATTTCGAAAGTAAAATATATTCACTAAGCTTATATAAGCAAATACAAAATATATACTAATTTACATTTATAAACTTTAATTATAGTAAATTATCATGAATATATTTAATTTCATGCTGTTGTACTAAACACTGCTGTAGTATTTATTACTAAGATATTATTTCTGTTAGATTAATTTTAAATAGTGTACATGATTAATGTATATAAAATCTTGTCATTTTTATATAAATAAAGTCTTTTTTTAAAGATTAAATAATATAAAAATACTCTTATTATTAACTGTTGTAATGAATCTATTTGATAATGTAAAAGAAGGAAGAGCAAAATATGATAGATACACTGATTCAAAAAGAAAATTAGTACGTGTCAAAAATGGAAAACCAATTTTAATAACTTAAAAAATCTTGGCAAATACTTTATAGACGAAATAAGGCAAAGCAAATTTTTTCCTGGTAAGGAACTTTCACGTCACTTTCAAAACGATTTCACTATAAGTTTTTACAGTCCAATGTCAGAAGATGCAGATAGCGTATCCGAAGAACATAAATCTCTATTTGAAAAATCTTATAAATTTATCAAATATAAAAACCAAGATCAAGCTGCTTATCTCGTATATGAAATAGATGATTTAGATGCAATATTTGCTACCATACATGAAGATCTGTGTATATTTTATTATTTCAATATAAGGAAAAAAACCGAACATAATAATAAACATCAACACATCTACAAAAAGCTTTCATATATGAAAAAGCAAGAAAAGATTTTTTTTAAACAATCAATATACTTGCCCACAATGACATGGGCAATAATTTTATAAATTCATGCTTAAATTCATCGAAATTCACAGGCCAGTTACACATCTGTATTTTCACATAGAGAACCCCTAGTGGGACAGTACAAGGAATCGAAAAACAAACGATAAGTAACATGTATAACAAATGTTTATACACTAAAGATTATATCATTACCTCTGCTTCATATTCTTTTACTTTTTACATTTTATTACAATAGTTTTTATCATTTTTATCAAAATAACAGTTTACTTTTTATTGTCTATTCAGTTATGATGTTTAACAATAAGACACAATAAATCATGGGAGATTAAAAATGCAACTTATAAAAAAATATATCAATACATATAAACACAAATTAATCCTATTAAGATCAACATTAAATTACATGGATTTACAATATAGAAGATACACTCCAAAATGCCACTTCAAACCAAATATACTCTACCTTATCTTATATCTGAAGCTGGAAAAAAATAATATAATTAAAGTATGCAAGGTAATTAAAAGAATAGAAGGTTTTATTAAAAATGATATATATGAAGAAATCAATGGTACCATATCAATAAGAAAAAAACTTGAAAGAAAAAGGAAAGTATTAAATAAAATACTAGATGAAACAAAGACTAGCTTAAAAGATAAAGGCTACGGCAGTAAGCAACTAGAAAAACAAATAAAAAAGGTATACGAACAATACAAGCACAAATCACATTTCATCATCGAAAATGATAAGTATAACGACTTGGAAAAGATAATAAAAAAAATTAAAAATGTTCAAACAAGTTTAAAAGAAGAAGAAAACATCAGAAATAATATCTTCAATATACTTCTCGAACAATTAAGACATAAAGTAAACATTGACATTTTAATACCGATACCGATTCTAAGAGATTATTTGAATAAACAAAGCAAATTAACACACAACACGATATTTAACAACTATTACTATTATGAATTGTTGAAAACAATGGAAAATGGTAAAACGATCTATTTAGGAACAGAAAAATTGAAAAGAATTAGCATTTAAAAACTGACTATGGAAAATATATTAATGCGCCTCAAAACCAAAAAGTCTGAGATTAAAGAAATAAAAAAAGAACGTATCTTTGCCAAAATAGAAGAGGACAATGCTAGAAAAATATATCATACAAAAATAATGAATGATTTATATGTGTTTGGGATTAATAAGAACCAAACACATAAATTTTTCGTTTCATTTAGAGGATTATTTAATAGAGCAAAAATCAATGAATTTAATTTATTTTCTATAAAAGGAAATGATAAATTCCTAGGTATTTATTATGGCTATAGAAAACCCATACAAAGAATCATAACAAAGTATGAGGAAAATGGGATTATGAAGTCGTCCACCTTTTCAAAGGTTTATTATATAGAATTTAGATTTAAAAAAGGTAGTGTTTATTGCTACATCAAAGGGATATCTCGCTTGATTAGAAAAGGAAAAACGCAAACACAGTATAGTCAATTCTTGCTAGGACTAATAATCAAGTTAGAAAAAGAAGTATATGAATTTTACAATAAAAAACTACCAGATGGAGGAATTATAACTAAATGGATAGAAAAAAACCAGAAATAATAACGATTGCATCAATTAAAGGTGGCGTTGGTAAAAGTGTGTTAGCAATTATTTTTAGTCACATTTTGAAAAATTTTAATAAAAAAGTCTTATTGATTGATTTAGATCCTCAAAACAGTTTAACTAGCTATTTCATCAGGTATATAAAAAGTGTTGAAGGGCTTAATATATATTATATGCTTAAAGACTATAGGAATGCTAATTTAAACAAATATTTAAATAAGATAAGTAATAAAATGTATATTATACCTGCTCATCCAATTTTGTGTAAATTTGAACAAGAAGATGAAAGATATAAAGAACAACTATTGGAACATTGCATAAATAAGATTTTATATAATAATAATTTTGATTATATAATGATTGATACACCTCCTAGTCTCAGTCCTTTGCTATACAATGCTCTAAATATTACAGATAAGGTTATAATACCAGTTCAACTAGAGAGATGGTCTGTAGAAGCATTTCCTATGCTAATGGATGCAATAGAAGAGGTGAATATTTTCAAAAATAAAAAAATAGCTGTTGCAATAGTTGAAAATCAGTTTATTAAGAATAGGAATACTTTTAAGGATATAGAAGAGTTAGTATTAAAAAATTATGGAATGTTTATTCAAGGAAAAGTTCATAGTCTTAACAGTATTAAAGTTTTAATTAACGAGTTAAAAGAACCTGATGTTCAAGAAACGTATTACAAAGAGGCTCAAGATGCCTTGGAAAATATATTGAAAGTACGCTAGCGTACTTTCAATATATTTGGAAAATAAAGGAGACCACAATGTCTAGAAAGCAGAAAAAAGAAATTGTCCTAAACAGTAGAAAGACTAGTATTCATCATTTTGAAAGGGATAATGACAAGGACGATGAAATAGAATATGAAAGTTATAAAAACCAAATAAGAAGAATTACTGTAAACGATATAAGCAATAAGATTGAATTAATGAAGATTTTATATACGATAAGAATGAAAAAACTTTACCGACTTGATGGGTACAAAAGATTTGAAGATTTTCTTGAAAAATTTGTTATAGCAAGAAGTCAAGCATTCTTGTATTTACGGCTTTACAAAAAGGTGTTATCAGGTGATTTAAAAATGGAAGAAATTAAACAATTTGGATTTAGAGAATCATATAAAAGAATTAGGAAATCAGGCCTAGATAAAGATGTTGTAAAAGAAAATTCAATAAAGCCATTAAGATTTCAACTTGAAAGCCAGGAGAGTTATGATTTTTATAAGAAAAATACGAAATTTATTAGCTATTTTTTAGATAGGATTTTTAAAGACAAAAAAGATTTACTCGAGAAGTTTAAAAAAGACTTTGAAAGTTTAAAAAACTAAGCATAAGGAGTATTTATGAATAATTTGGCATATAAAACATATAGAACAGAAGATCTAAGAATGGAATTCTTAAATAAGGGCTTTACTGAAGCAGCAGTAGATTTTATTTTACTTCATAATGACAATTATAATTTTGAAGTTTTAAGAGAAAAGATTAATTCATTAGAACAACAAGTTCTTAATGTAGAGAATAATTTAAAAAAAGATATTGAATTTGTTAGGATGGAATTTAACAATAGGTTAGAAAATTTAGATACCAAGATAAACAATGTAGAGAAAAATTTACAGAAAGATATATTGAATATAGAAAAAAATTTACTTAAAGAAATGGAAAATAACAATACAGTGTTGCGAGAAGAAATGAAAAGCAACAATACAGTATTAAGAGAGGAAATGAAAAAAGATAATGCAATATTATTAGAAAAATTTGATATGTCGAATAAAATGTTATTAGAAAAACTTAGTGTAGGAAATAGAATGCTAACTGTTATTACAGCGATAGGAATACCAATAATTATATCTATAATAATGTCTCTAATAAGTAAATTCTTTATAAGATAAAAAAATTATCGTGAATAAAGGTTGATTTTATGTAAAATTTGTTGTATTTTAACTATCGTTAGTAGTGCTATGCGTTTAGAACTCCTAATGTTATTGTGTTCGATTCACAAAGGCTTTAGGTCTTGGTTAAAAGTTCTTTTTAAGAATTTTTAACCAAGACCTAAGTTTTTATTTTATTATATCTTAAGTTTTATAAATCAATATTTTGTATAATTTTATTATCTTGTTTGGGGGGGGGGTGATGCATGTAGTATATGAAAATAAATATTAAAAATATTAGAATAAGAAGTGTTTGTGCAACATTATTTATCTCTTTATTCCTTTCTTGTAATAATGGAGTAGAAGAACTTCAAAAACAAAAGCAGTCTATACTCTCTATATCTAATTTAAGACAAGACTTCTTAGATGTTTTTGCATCATTTGGAGATATGGTTACTGATACTTTGGGTATTAAAGCTCAGACTAAAAAGGAAGATATAGGAAAATATTTTACTAAGGTTGAACAAACTATGACAGCTGTTAAAGTTAAACTGAATGATATTATTGAGAAGTATGGCAAGCATCAAAAAGTAAAAGAAAAGCTTAATAAATTTATTGATACTATAAGTAAGATCGAATTGGGAGCCAAGGAAGTAGCTGGTGGTTTTACTGGTACTGGTGGGGAGTTAATTGGGAGTGCTACTAAAAATTTTGGTGCTACAGTTCCCAGAGCGGCTTCAATAAACACATTAGTTAAAGGAGTTAAGGCTATTGTTGAGATAGTTCTAAAGAAAGGTGAGGGGAATCCAGAGGCTGATGTTACTATTGGCAGTGATGGTGGTAATAATAAAAAAGACATTGGTAAGTTGTTTAGTCAAACAAATACTGATGGGACAGAGACAAGTGCAGCTAAGGCTAGTGCAGCAATTGGAGCCGTAACAGGTGCTTACATATTGAGAGCTATTGCTAATTCTGGTACTGCTGAAGATGGTAAAGTTGATATTGATAAAGCTAAAAATGCTGCTGAGCTTGCTGTTGCTAAAAAGAATAGTGCTACTAAAGAGGCTAAACAGAAAGACGCAGTTATTGCAGCTGAAATTGCACTGATAGCGATGGCAAAAGATGGTAAATTTGCTGCTAACAATGATGATAAAGATGCTAATGCAGTAACTGGAGCAGTAGCAAGTGCAGTCAATAAGACAATAAGTACCCTTATAATTGCAATAAGAAATACTGTTGATAGTGGATTAAAAATAATAAGTGAGGCAAGAAGATATGTCAACAGGAACAAGTGAATCTGAAGATACTAGGTAAGGAAGTACATAAAAATTAATATCATAATTAAATAATAAAGTCATTGAAGGGAAACAGTTCTCTGCTTGAAAGTTGTTTCTCTTTTTGTATGTAGCCTCTTTAGTTAAGTAATGAGGAAAAAGGAGGCACGTAATATATGAAAATAAATATTAAAAATATTAAAGTAAAAAGTATTTGTGCAATATTATTTATTTCTCTATTCCTTTCTTGTAATAATGGAGTAATAGAAGAACTTGAAAAAAGAAATCAGTTCTTATCCTCTATGGCTAGTTTAGGTAACGACTTTTTATCTATCTTTACTTCTTTTGGGGATATGATTGGTGGTGTTTTAGGTTTTAATGCTGAAACTAAAAAATCTGCGGTTGCTGCTTATTTTAAGACAGTGCAAGATACTCTGGAAAGTACTAAAGATAGGCTTAATAACGTTGTTACTACCATGAAAAATGAAAATCATCCTAATGTTGTTGGAACAGAGGCTACTATAACAACTTTGAATGAAAAACTTATTAAGATAATTGCAGGTGCTAAAAAGGTATATAGTGCAATTGGTGAAGGTGCTAATGATGAAGTTGGTAAAGTTGTTAAAGGTAATGATATTAGTGGTAAACCAACTGGGGTTGGTAATATTATTGAGGGGCTCAAAGAAATAGTAGAAATAGTGCTCAAAGCTGAAGGTAATCATCAAGCTGGTACTACAACTAAGGCTGAAGATGGTAGTACTGCAAGGGCTCAAGATACTGGTGCGGCTCATTTATTCATTAAGAAAGATATTGCTAGTGATGCAAAGAAAGCAGCAGCGGATGCATCTAAAGCTGTGGGCGCTGTATCTGGTGCTGATATCTTAAAAGCAATACACTCTGAGACTAAGGTTAAAACTTTAGCTGAAAATGAAGATGGTACTAATGCAGTAGCAGCAGCTGCCGCTAAAGATGCATTAATTGCAGGGGCTCTTGTAGTAAGAGGAATGGCTAAGGATGGTAAATTTGCTACTGCTTCTAATGGTAATGATGCTAAGGATGAGATTAAGAATGCTGTAGCAAGTGCTATTAAAATGGCTTTAAATACCTTGAATCTTGCTATAATGAAAACAATCGATTTTGATTTAAAATCAATCAAAGATTTAATTAAAGTTGATTTAGTTACCCCTGATAATGGTGTTTAAATAAATAAGATATTATTATTTTTAATAAAAGCGAAGAAAGTTATGCTCACAATCAACATTATTTTTGTTTGAGTTGTTCTTCGCTTTTTATTTTTCTTTTGTAGGTATTGTTTCAAATTCATTGTTGCTTTATATTATCTTATAATAAGAATGACAATTGATTCAGACCTTAAATTTGTTAAAGAAGCCATGAAAATCAATGTTAATTGATATTCATGTAATTTCTGATAATAAGCTCCTTGCAACCAAGAATTAATAAAAAATAAGTAGTAACCTAAATAATAAAGTTGTTTTGGGGATCAGTTTTTTTGATAGAATCTGTTTCTCTTTTTGTATGTAGCCTCTTTAGTTAAGTAATGAGGAAAAAGGAGGCACGTAATATATGAAAATAAATATTAAAAATATTAGAATAAAAAGTATTTGTGCAACATTATTTATCTCTATATTCCTTTCTTGTAATAGTGGAGTAATAGAAGAACTTGAGAAGAAAAATTCTTTCTTTGATTCTCTTGTCAAAATAGGTCATGGCTTTCAAGATATTTTTGGTTCATTTGGTGATGCTTTAGGCTTTAATGCTGTTAAATCTACTGATAATAGGAGTAAAGTAGGAGAACACTTTGAAAAAGTAGGAAAAGGATTACAGAGTACTAAAGAGAAATTAGATGAGTTAGCAAAACAAATAGTTTCTATTCCTCATGCGGATATTAAGGGTGTTGAGGCTATGATTAGTACTTCTAGTGAAGTGATTACCAAATTAATTGCTTCTGTAGGCAAATTGGCTGAAGTAACTAAAAAAGGTGGTGCTACTGAGATTGGTAAGGTTAATTCATCTACTGCTAATAAGGGTGCAACTCCTGCTGATGTTCAAGTTGTTATTGAAGGAGTTAAAGAAATTATTGAAATTGCAAAAAATTCTGGTTTGAAGGTTAATGAGGGAAATGCTGGTACTGGAGTGACTGGAGATGGTGCTAAGGCCCCTGCTGCACTTGTTGGTAAAAATGGTGCTAAAGCTGATGCTAATGCTGGTCCTTCTCTGGCAGATGAGGTGGCTAAAGCCGATCCATGGGCAGCAATGATTAATAAGATAAAAGATGCTACTACTAATGGCTTTGGTGGTAACAATAATAATAATGCTGGACAATTAGCCATTGGTAATAATAATGATAATGCTGGTTCTAAAACGAATGCAGACTTGGCAGCTGGGGTAGCTCTTAAGGCCATGACACAAGGTGGTGAATTTAGCGCTACTGCTAGTACTGAAGAGGGTGCAGTTAAAGGTGCAGCAGTAAGTTCAGTAAATAAGGTACTAGGAGTACTTAACGACATATTCATAAAAGTATTGAATCTTGAACTTAGTAAAATTAAAGATGCTGTTAATAAAATACAATATTCAGAGACTACTGGTGAAGCTACTGAAGGTAAAAACTAATTAGTTTTTAATAAAGTTATGTAAAGAAAATAATAAAATTATTTAAGGAAAACATTTCTCTCTTTATGCAAGAGAGTAGTTTTCCTTTTTTTATATTTAGCTTTTTTATTTAAAGCAAGGGAAAAATGATGCAGGTAATACATGAAAATAAATATTAAAAGTATTAAAGTAAAAAGTATTTGTGCAACATTATTTATCTCTTTATTCCTTTCTTGTAATAATGGGATAGAAGAACTTGATAAGAAAAAGTCTTTTGCTGATTCTCTTCTCAATATAGGTCATAGCTTTCAAGAAATATTCACTTCTTTTGGCAATGCAATAGGAGACGCGTTAGGATTTAATGCTGTTAAGCCTACCGATAATAGAAGTGAAGTAGGAAAACACTTTGAAAAAATAAGAGAGGGATTAAAGAATACTAAGATTAAATTAGAGGAGTTGTCAAAAGACATAACTTCTGCCCCTAATGCTGATACTAGAGGTGTTGAAGCTGTTATTAAGGATACTAGTGACGTTATTGCAAGGCTAATTGACTCTGTAATTAAACTTGCTGAATCTGTTGGTGATACTGCTATTGTTGATGGTACCCATGCTAATACTAGTACTGGTGGTATTGCTGTTGCTGCTGACCCAACTAGTGTTAATTCTTTTATTGAAGGGGTTCAAGGTATAATTGAGACTGCAAAAAATTCTGGTATGACAATAAGTGCTGGAGAACCTGGTTCTGAAGTGGCTGGAGGTATTGGTGGTGCTGGTGCAGCACTTATTGGTAAAGGTGATGCTGTAGCGCCTTCATCTGCCAACTCTGGACCTTTACTAGCGGATGAAGTGGCTAAAAAGCAGATCCATGGGCAATGATTAATAAGATTAAAACTGCTAAAATACCGTCTTCATCTGTTGCTAATACTAATGCTAGTGCTGCTAACAACGATATCGGGATGTTGACTACTAAATTGCCTGGTAGTGGTGGTGATACTCATAATGGTTCTAAAAGTAATGCTGACCTAGTAGCAGCTGTTGCATTAAAGGCTATAACTAAAAAGGGTAAGTTTTACTAATGCTGCTAATGAAGCTGGGGCAGTTAAAGCAGCTGCAGCAAGTGCAGTAAATAAGGTATTAGGAATACTTGACTTAATAATTAGGAAAACAGTAAGTAGCAATCTAGATAAAGTAAGAGAAGCTATTAAGAAAATACAATACTCAGAGATTATTGGTGATGTTACAGAAGCTGGTACTACGCAATCTACTACTAAATAGATAAACATTAAAATAGAAAATAAATTCATTAAAGGAAAACTATTTCTCTGTATGAGAGTGGGTTTCCTTTAATTTTATCTAGCCTCTTTGATTATGAGAGATAGGGAAAGAATAAGGCACGTAATATATGAAAATAAATATTAAAAATATTAGAGTAAAAAGTATTTGTGCAACATTATTTATCTCTCTTTTCCTTTCTTGTAATAATTCAGGGGAAAAGGCAGCAGCTGAAAAAAGATTAAATGCAGTACTAATGGATGTAGGTAGAAGTACTGAGAATGCTTTTTATTCATTTATAGAGTTAGTTTCAGGTACTTTGGGATTTACTGTTGATTCAAATACAACTAGGGATAAAGTAGGAAAATATTTCAAAGCGTTAGCAAGTGGAATATAAAAAGCCATGCAAGAACTAGTAAAAATTGGGAATAAAACAGAAGAATCAGGTAAAGAAAATAAGGAATCAGAATTAAATAAAGCTATTGAAGTAGCGAAAAATATATTGGAAAAACTAAAGGAATACATAGGTTCTTTAGAAAAAATTGGTAATGGGGATAATAGCAAGATAGGTGATGTACCAAATAGTAATAAGCATGGAGCATCAGCAAATTCAGATGAATTAAAGATAGTATATAAAGCATTGAAAGGGATAGTGGAGACAGCTGGAGAAGTAGGTATTGAAAAGCCAAGATCAGTGAGCACAGCAGTAACAGTAGGTATTGCAGATAATAAGGATGGAGTTAGGGTTTTGACTATAGGTAATCATGCACAAGCAGCAGCGGGAGATAAATCAACAACAATAGTGTCAACAGTTAGTGAGAAAGAAATATTAGCAGCTATTATCGGTTCTTCAGAGGGAGATGTGACTGGAACAATAGGAGGTGCTGCAGATGCAACAACAAGTGCATTAAATAAAGTTTGCACTAGTATATGATACTGCAACTAATCTGAATAAAACGGATGTTAAAGCGGCAGCAGTAGCAGGAGGGGTAGCATTACGTTCATTAGTTAAAGATGGCAAACTAGCGTCAAATAATTCAGGTGATGATTACAAAGCAGTACAAAAAGTAGGAATAACAGCAGTAAATAAGTTATTATTGGTAGTAGAGGATATAATTAAAAAGACAGTAAAGAATGTTCTTGAAAAAGTAAAAACAGAAGTGGATAAGGCAAGAGAAATAAAAGAACCTGTTTCACATCCGAGTAAGTAAGAAGATAAATTAAGAAACTAAATAATAAAGTCATTAAAGGGAAACATTTCTTGTATAGGAGATTTTTCCCTTAGATTGTATCTGGCCTCTTTTGGTTAAAGGATGGGTTAAAAGGAGGCACGTAATATATGAAAATAAATATTAAAAATATTAGAATAAAAAGTATTTGTGCAACATTATTTATCTTTCTATTCCTTTCTTGTAATAATGGAGCAGTAGAAGAACTTAAAAAGGAAAAGGATTCTATACTCTCTATATCTAATTTAAGACAAGGATTCTTAGATATTTTTACTTCTTTTTCTGATATGATTACTAATATTCTTGGTATTAAAGCTGAGACCAAAAAATCTGAGATTGGTGCTTATTTTAATAAGATTGCTGACACTATGACATTGGTTAAGAAGAAATTGAAATCTGAAATTGCTAATAATGAGAACTATGCAACGGTAAAGACCGATGTTGACGAATTTATTAAAACTATAGAAAAAATTGAGGAAGGAGCAAATTATGCAGCAAAAGGTGCTGAGGGTAATGATCCAATTGCTAATGTTGCTCCTGGTGGTGATGATAAGGCAGGTGTTCCTGGTGATGTTGATGGTTTAGTGAAGGGAATTAAAGGTATTGTAGATGTAGTACTTGGAAAAGAAGGAAATGCTACTGCTGGGGATAATTTAGATCCTGTTGCTGATTCTGGTAGTGCTGGTACTAAAAGAACTAATTCTAATACTAATGCAGGTCAATTGTTTGCTAAGGATTACACTGATAACAGTAATCCAGGTAAGGTGGCAAAAGATGCAATCAAAGCTGTTGGAGCAGTAACTGGGGCTGACATATTACAAGCTATTGCTAAAGGTGAGACTAGTGCAGCTGCTGAGTTAGCTAAAAATACTAAAGGTGTTGCTGATATTCCTGCTGCAAATGGAGCTACAGATGCAACAGTAGCAGGAGCTATAGCATTAAGAGCAATGGCAAAGGGTGGTAAATTTGCTGGGCCTCAAACTACTCCAAAAAAGGATGTTTCCGATACAGTTAAAAGAGCAGCAATAAGTGCAGTTACTAAAGCATTAAATACATTAACTATAGCAATAAGAAAAACAATAGATTCAGGACTTAAAACTATTAAAGAGTCAATGAAAATTAATGCTAGTAATACTTCTTTAAGTATTGAGGCTCCTGCCACTGCTAAATAAATAATTAAAAAGTAATTAAACAAAATAATAAAGTCATTTTAGGGAAATGATTCTTTTAATATGAATTGTTTTTCCCTTTATTGCATTTAGCCTCTTTAGTTCAAGGAAAGGGAAAGAAGGAGGCACGTAATATATGAAAATAAATATTAAAAATATAAATATAAAAAGTATTTGTGCAACATTATTGATCTCTTTATTTTTATCCCTTATTATAGGTTGTTCACAACAACCAGATGCAAAACCTCAAGATATGGCTGCTGATAATAATAACCTTGTTAATTTATTAGATAAGGTCGGAGAAGCATTTTATAGCTTTTTAGATTTAGTGGCAGGGTCTATGGGATTTATTGTAACTAAAGATACACCAAAAAGTGAAGTGGGAAAACATTTTGAAAAATTAGCTAAGGGGCTTGAGAAAGCATCAGGAAAATTAGATGAAGTAGCAAATAAAGCAACAGGGATTGATAAAAGCGATTCATCAAAAAATTTAATTAAGGAAGCTGTTAAAGAAGCTCAGGAAGTTTTAGGTAAATTAAAAACTCATTTAGAGTCTTTAAAGGATATAGGGGGTGATAGTGAAAATGTAGGTGTGTCAGTCTCCCAAAAACAAGGAGTAGCATCAGATGGTCCTGAATTAAAAAAAGCATATAATGCATTGAAAGGAATAGTGGACGTAGCTGGTAAAGAGGGCGTTTCAAATCCAAAAGCAGGAGAAATGTTACTAAAAGTTGGTAATGGAACAGATAATAAGGATGGAGCTAAGATATTAGCTACAAAGGATGCACCAGGGGCGGTAGTGGCAGATAAAGCAGCAGCAATACTGTCAACTGTAAATGGAGCAGAAATGCTAGAATCAATAGTTAAGTCAGAGGAAAAAGATATTAAAGAGTTAGCAGGTAATGCCAGTGATAGTACAACTCCATTGGAATTTGCCAAAGGAGGTCAAGCATCTCAACTAGCGCATACAGATAAAACTAAAGCAGCAGCAGTAGCAGGAGGAATAGCACTACGTTCATTAGTTAAGGGTGGTAAACTAGCTGGACATAATAATGATGATGACAAAGTAGCACAATTAGTAGGAATAAGTGCAGTAAATAAGTTATTGGGAGCAGTAGAAGACATAATTAAAAAGACAGTAAAGCATGTTCTTGGAACAGCAAAACAAAAAATAGATGACGCAAGAGCTCCAAAACCTGCTGTTTCAGAAGCAAGTAAATAGGCAAATTAGGAAGATAAATAATAAAATCATTTAGGGAAAACATTTCTTTTATGGGGGGTGTTTTCCTTTTTTTGTGTATGGCCGTCTTTTTGTTTAAGGAATGGATTAAAAGGAGGCACGTAATTATGAAAATAAATGTTAAAAATATTAAGATAAAAAGTATTTGTGCAACATTATTTATATCTTTATTCTTTTCTTGTAATAATGGGATAGAAGAACTTGAGAAGAGAAATAATTTCTTATCCTCACTTGCTAATTTAGGTAGTGACTTCTTATCTGTTTTTACTTCTTTTGGGGATTCACTTGGGGGTGTATTAGGGTTTAATACTTCTTACTAAGAAGTCTGATGTTGCTGTGCTTATTTTAAGACAGTAAAAGAGACTGTACAAGGCACTAAGGATAAGCTTGAGAAACTTGTTGAAAATATGAAGATCGAAAAAAATCCTAATGCTACTATTGTAGAGACTGAAGTAAAAAAATTAATTGAGAAAACTTAGTAAGATAATTGATGGGGCAAGTGAGGCTTTGAAGGGTGCTGGAGGTAATGAGCCAATTGCCAATGTGGCTGATACTAATGCCGGTGTTGTCGGGACTGACATTGATAAGTTAGTTAATGGTATTAAGTCAATTGTGGACGTGGTACTTAAAGATATAGGCAATGCTTCTGCTGGGGATGATAAAAAAGCTACAGATCTTAGTGGGAGAACTGGTGGTAATTCTACTTCTGATGAATCTGGGAAGTTGTTTGCTACTGATAATGCTGGTGCAGATGGTAAAAAGGCAGCAGCTGATGCTGCTAAAGCAGTGGGAGCAGTAATTGGCGCTGACATATTACAAGCTATTGCTAAAGGGAATGAAGGTGACGCTTTTAAGTGCCTCCTTTTAAACTTATCCCTTAACTAAAGAGGCTAAATAAAAAAAAGGAAAACAATTCTCTGTATGAAAGTTGTTTTCCTTCAATAACTTTATGATTTTGTTTACTTATCTTTATTTTAAATTTTTACTTATTAGTAACAGTTTCATTAATTACAGGAGCATCATTAGTACTAAGTTTCATAGTATCTTTAACAATTTTAAGTCTTTCATCTATTGTTTTTCTTATTGCAATAGTTAATGTATTTACTGCACTTACTGCTGCGCCTTTAACTACAATAACATAGTCACCAGTAGAACTACTAGGACCAGTAAATTTACCGCTCTTTGCCATAGCTCTCAATGCTATCGCTCCGGCTATAACTGCATCTTGCTTAATATTAGCAGGATTATTATTCATAGGGCACGTAATATATGAAAATAAATATTAAAAATATTAGAGTAAAAAGTATTTGTGCAACATTATTTATCTCTTTATTCCTTTCTTGTAATAATGGAGTAATAGAAGAACTTGAGAAGAAAAATACTTTCTTTGATTCTCTTGTCAAAATAGGTCATGGGTTTCAGGAAATATTCGGTTCATTTGGTAATGCTATGGGTGATGCATTAGGATTTAATGCTGTTAAACCTAATAGTAATAGAAGTGAAGTGAAAAAACATTTTGATACTTTAAGAGAAGGATTAAAGAAGACTAAGGATAAATTAGGGGAATTATCAAAAAAAATAGTTTCTACTCCACATGCCAATACTAAAGGTGTTGAAGGTGCAATTAAAGAAGCGAATGATGTTTTTGATAAATTAATTGCTTCTCTAACTAAACTTGCTGGTGCTGCTGGCACCACTGATCTTGCTGATGGTGTGGCTACTGCTACTAGTGCCGCTGGTGCTGATCAGAAAGATGTTAACGCAGTAATTGATGGTGTAAAGGAAATTATTGAAGCAGCAGAAAAGTCTAATGTAAAGATTAATAGTGGGAATGCCGGTAGTAATAGTGTAGCTAATGGAGTTAAAGTGTTAACTCACAATGCTCAAGATACAGGAGCTGGTCCTAAGTTAGCTGAGGAAGTATCAAAAGCAGATCCATGGGCAATGATTGATAAGATTAAAAATACCACTGCAGCAGCTGCTACTAATGAGGCTCTTGGTGCTAATTCTGAAGCTGGAAAATTAGCTGCTAGTGGTAATGGTAATAATACTGCTGGTAGTGCAAAAACCAATGCTGACTTAGCAGCGGCTGTTGCTCTTAAGGCTATGACTAAAGGTGGTAAATTTTCTCAAGCTGCCGCTAATGAAGATGGTGCAATTAAAGCAGCTGCTGCAAATGCTGTAAATAAGGTACTAGGAATACTTGATTTGATAATTAGGCAAACAGTAGTAAAAAATTTAGATAAGATAAGAGAAGCTGTTAAGGAAATACAATATTCAGAGACTATTGGAACTGAAAAAACTGAAGCTGTTATTACTACTAACTAAATAATAAGGTTATTTAAGGAAAACACTTCTTTTGTGGGAGATGTTTTCCTTTTTATTTGTATTTAGCCTCTTCATTTAAAGGAAAGGGAAAAGTGGTGTACGTAACTTATGAAAATTAAAGTAAGAAGTATTTGTGCAACATTATTTATCTCTCTATTCCTTTCTTGTAATAATGGAATAGAAGAACTTGAGAAGAGAAATTACTTCTTATTCTCACTTGCTAATTTAGGTAATGACTTCTTAGATGTTTTTACTTCCTTTGCTGATATGGTTAGTGATGTGCTTAGTATTAAAGCTGAGACTAAAAAAAGAAGATGTAAGAAAATATTTTATTAAAATTGCTGACATTATAAAAAAAGTTAAAGCCAAATTGACATCCGAAATTGCTAACAATGAGCATATGCTAAGGACATTAAGGTTTGTACTAGAACTAGATATAGGGAATTATGTTGTTGCTAACTCTTTTTTTGGCTGTTTTATAAGATTAGTTTTGCTTAGTATATGATTCAAATTCTTTGGAAACTAAGGTTAATGTTAATTTTTTATTTTAAAAGTTTAATTTGTATGTGATTGATTCTAATAGTTAGATTAAATTTATCTTTTATATTTTATATTATATTATATAAATTTTATCTAATTAAATAGTAATTTAAGATCTTGTAAATATCTAATAGTGAGATTTTTGTATTATTTTAGTATATTTATTTGAATTTTAAAATAATGGGTATATGTTTATCAATAATTATTATATTTCAATGTAGAGATTTGATAATTAAATAAATTGATATCCCCGGAGGGAAATATGAAAAAGAACATTTTTGTAATATATATGTTGACACTATTGTGTTTGCTATCATGTGATATAAATGCTTTAAATGAATTACTAGGTAAGGCAAAAGAAAAGTTTTTAGAAGAAAACAAAGATATAGAAGATTTAAAATCTATAGAAAAAAATCAAGAGGTTAAAGAAAAACAAATAGGTATTGTTAAAAAGATTGAAGAAGGAGTACAACAAGTTGTGCAAGCAGCTCCAGTAGTTTCTGTTGGTGCGTCTCCTTTAGCTCCTGTTGATGAAGTTTTCGTAGAATCTGTTAGTGATAATAATGCAGTGATGAGGATGTATTCTCAACAAGAAAAAATAGAGATAAAAAAAGAGGATTTGGTCGCAAGGACTGATGAGGAGAAGAAGGCACAAGTAGAGATTGAAAAAGTAGAAAATCTTCTTGAAGAGCGTTCTATATCATTTTTAAAATTAATTGATGATGCACATAATCTTAAAAGTGAATATGAGCAAGTGAATGCAGAGCTTTATGATATAACTAAAAAAATTCAGGATGAAATAAGATTATTAGGTGCAGATTTTAAGAATAACAGGTACAAGAGACAAAGTTTAAGTCAATTACAAGGTCGATTACGAGATGAAATTTTTAATCTTGAGGGTCTTATGAGTACAATTGATATTGCAATTGTTGGAATGACTTCTTCGAGGTTACTTTTTGAAAAAGCTAAAGAAACTTTGAAAGAATCTATTACTAGAAGATTACAGAGAGCTTCAAACAGATATTTAATAAGAGAATATGAGTTAACAAGGTTATCTAGGGATGCAAGACGGTATGCAGAAAGTTCATTAGATCAAGTGTTAACTTCTGCTATGAAAGTGCAGGAGGGAAAGTCCGAGCTTCAAAGAATCAAAGAATTTATTGAAGGAATAAGAACTGAGTTAAGTAATCTTTGATGATAAAAATAGTAGTGTTTGGGTTGGTTTTTTGAAATGGGGGGTCTTTCTTAAAAAGGGAGACCCTCTATAAATTATTTTATTTAAGTGAGTCCTTTCAAAATTTGGTTGTGTCCTTCTAACAATATAAGAATAAATGATATAATTAAATTTGAAAGGTATTTTTGAACTGTCTGTAATGATAGATTTTTTTTTAAATTGAGGCTAAGTTCTCAGACGAATCTTTATGGTTAAAATTTATATACTTATTTAATTGTAAGGATCTTTCTTCTATAAAGATCCTTACAATTATTTTATGTAGTCTATTATTTGGATATATTAATTAGTTTCATATTTATAAGCATCAATGAGTGTATCAATAGCGTTAGCAAAAGTTGTTCCTCCAGTGTAGTTATCTTTATTCAAATTGATAGCACATTGTTTTGTGTGTTCTATATAGTCATCTAATTGAAAAGCCATAACTCTTAATGTACCAATAATAGGGCTAAGAGCTACGATATTAACTTCTTGATGGAAAGTCTTAGCAGCAGTAGCGAAAGAATTAGCAGTCTCGATGAAATTATTAGAGTTAAAGTTAGAAGTGATGTTAACAAAAGCATCTATATAAGCTGTGACTGCAATATTTATAGTATTAATGAAAGTCTCACCAGCATCTTTAATGGTTTTAAATGCTTGAGTAGTATTTTTATCTTTTACAAGGTTAGCTTGTTCTATAGCTTGTTTTAAGCTTTCAATTGAGTTAATTAATGCTTGAGGCTTAGTATCTTTTATAGATGCTGCTAGTCTTTGTAGATCTTTAATAAGATCAGGCTTGTTAAGTTTTTCAATAGCATTTTTGCGTATTTGAGCATTTGTTTCGCTAGTGCAAAATACCATGTGCTCCTTGCTATTGCATTGAGTATAAGTCATAATTTCATTGATATATTGAGTATTGCGATTATAAATGTTTTTTAGGGTATCATAATAATCTTCAGAATCGATAAGAAACTTTTGTAAGTTTTCTATATTCTCTTGTGTTAACTTTGAAGGTTGTACTTGAATTGTATCTTCTTTTTTTTCTTCTTTAGGATGTAGATCTTGCATATGATTTAAAGTTTGTTCTTTGTTTTCCTTAGGATATGTAGAAGAATTTATTGTTTTTTGTGAATTCTGATCTTGTATATATCCTGAAATTTGTTCTTGTTCTGCTTTAGGAGTAATATTGCAAGCTATTACTCCTAAAGCAAATAATGAAAGTAAGTGTTTTTTCATAAAAATATTTCCCTTTTTAAAATTCCGAGTACTTATTATCAATTAATACTCATTATTATTTAATAATAAGTATATATCATAAAAGTGAAATTATCAAATTTGTAGGAATAAATTTTTTGAAAATGTAAATGAAAGATAGGCTATAAAAAAGCCTATCTTTCTAAATTTTATTTGAAGTAAGTATAAAATTATTTATCTGGCAACAATACCAGTGCGAGTAAGTAAGTTTTTTACTAATTGAAGTTTTGCGAATAGTGCTTGGTATTTGTAATAATCTATATAATTATAATATAGTGTTGGATATACTTGGTGATTGTTGAGATTATTTTTTTGCATTTTTATAATTAAAGAATTTATTTCGCTTGTAAGCTCATTTAATTTTGACTTTGCTTGTTGTTCTGTTTGGAAAGTGCTAGGATAGTCGGGGATATTGGTAAGATCATTAGCATTATTAAAGGTTTTTTCAATTGTGTTTAGAAGGTTTTTAAGATCTGATTCTAATTTATTTTTTGTAAACTTGGATAGTTTTTCTTTTGCTTGTTGTTTTTCAGATTCTGTAGCCATTTTTCCTTGGTTGCTTAGTTTGATTCTGTTGAATGCAATTATTTCCAAATCGTCTTTTATTTGTTCAGCTAGTTTGATAGCTTGTTCAACATTATTTATGGTATTTTTTAATTTAAAGTTGTATTTGTTATTTAGTCTAGTTTCTAGCTTAGAATATTTATCGTCATTTTCTTCAAATTCGAATTCATTTTGTTCAATTGTTTTTATAGAACTGTCAAAGTATGAACCTGAGATTGATGTTGGTTTTGAGTAGTAATGTGAGTTATAGGTATAGGTGTATTGGATATTATTTGATTCACTGTTTAGTCCTTTAAGATAAGTTCCGCTGTTATTACCTCTAAGGATGTTTGTTGGGTGTTGAATTGCGTTGCTGTTTTGCTGAAGGATATGCTTTTCGTTGTCATATGTTGTAGGGGTGTCTAGTGATGGTGTGTCTTCTTTAGTGTCGGTTTTTGTTGTTGATGTTTTTTCTGTTATGTTGGTTGGAGTTGTTGTTGAGTTAGTGTTAGCTATTGTTTGTATTGTTATACTGCTATTAGTATTTTGTATAGTATTTTCTGTTGATTGTTCTGATATTTCTTGTTTTTGTTCGTTGTTGTGGCTAGTTGTATCACTATTTTTGATTTCAATAGGTTTGAGTAAATTATCTTGTTTATTGTCTGGAAGTATTGGCTGGAGTATAGTGTTTGAGTCTAATATGTTTTTAGCAGTAGCAGTGTCAATATTAGGAGTAATGCTATTGATTTGTGGCAATGCTGAGTTTATTATTGCGAATAGTTGATCTTTTTTATTATTATTTAGATCTAGGATTATAGAGTTAGCTTTATCAAGTATTTTTTGAGGTTTGAGGTTAATATTGTCTGTAGGGAAGAATCTACAGCAGGCTAAGCTTAGAGTAAAAGATAAGACTATATATTTATTTTTAAAATTCATAAAAGAGCTCCTTTAATATATAAGTTATAAATATAGTAGATAAGTATATCTCAGTTTTATGGATAGTGGTAATGGGAGTTGGGGGATGTTGAGGGGGGGGAGATAATGGGATAGAGATCGCGCCAGCTTTATACTAATAACAACTAAACTA
>NZ_CP075085.1 GCF_023035295.1 Borrelia coriaceae | reverse complement strand
GTTTAATTGTTATTAGTATAATATATCCTGCCGTGGGCCTCTCTTAATAGTTAAGATTCATAACTAAATAGTTCTCTTATCACCCATTTTAACATATAAAACACTTGCCTTTCTTCCCTAATTAAAGTATCCTATACTATAATGCTAAAATTACTACTATTCTTAACTATGATCATTAATCTATCTGCTATATCTGAGGAAAAAAGAAAAGAATATGAAAAACGCGATCAGTACACTGAAGCAACAAGAAATTTAATACGCGTCAAAGACTGGAAAACTAACTTTAATAACCTCAACAAACTTGGTCCATATTTTATGAAAGAAATCGAAAGCATTAAATCTTTATTTAACCTATCAGAAAAAGATTTCTCTATATTTTGTACCCCTTATGACACTATCTGCCCCCCACTATCAACAAATCATACATTTATAAAGCACCAATACACAATTAAAGAATATTACTCATTTATAAACACTCTCAAACATAAAAACCCTAACCAAGCAGCCTATCTAATATATGAAATATATGACCTAGAAACAATCTTTGGTATCACACAAGAAACCATATATAGTTTCAATGAAAACAAACCAGAACTAGCAATCACATACAATCCTACATACAAAAAAACATTCGAAACACTCAAAAACATACATTACAAAGCACAAAATGATTTCGATTTAGCTACCAATATACTTAAACAAAATTATACAGATAATAATTTCGATACATTCATGCTTAAATTCATCGAAATTCATAAACTTGCTACTCATGCATATTTTAACCTGCACAACCTCCTATATAAATGCATATACAGTCGATCAACAGAAGAAAAAAATAAATATTGTAACTATAATTAACATCTATTATTAATATAATCAAAATCACCATACATAACATTGTCATTTTTGCATAAATAAAGTATCCTTTATTAAAGGTTAACAATGTTAAAAATTCTTTTATTACTAGCTGCTATAATCAATTTATTCGCTATATCCGAAGAAGAATATTACAAACAAGATAAGTATCGCTATTTCAAAAGAAAATTAATACGTGTCAAAGACTGGAAAACCAATTTTAATAACTTGAAAAACCTTGGTCCATATTTTACAGAAGCAATCGAAAATATTAAATCTACACCTGACAAAACACTCTCACGTAACTTTCAAGGTGCTTTTTCTACAAGCCTATGTGGGACAATGTCAGAAGATATAGATATCGTACCTAAAGAACACAAACCTCTATTTGAAAAATCCTACAAATTCATCAAAACTCTCAAACATAAAAATCCTGACCAAGCGGCTTATATCCTATATGAAATAGGTGACTTAGATGAAATGTTTACTAACACACATGAAGAAATCGGAACATTTTATTATATAATGAAAGATACAACACTTAAAGACAACAATCAATACGAACACGCTTACAAAAAGCTCAATAACATATATAACAAAATAAGACAAGAATATTTATCAACAATCAATATTCTTGAACACAATGATATAGAAAATAATTTTGACAAATTCATGCTTAAATTCTCAGAACTACACAAACTAGTTACACACATATATTTTAACATAAGAAAACTGGTAATACATGCAAGAAATCATAAAACAATCAATCATAACTACTTAGACAACATCTATAACACAGACATACACACATTAAATACTACATAACCCAATACATTCTTTCATATTTTTTTCTACACCAAGACTTATTGCAAAATATACTCTCTAAAATTACATAGTTAAATACAAAACATGTACACTTATTTACAATTTTTTATATTTTTAAATTGCAAATAAAATAAATTATTATGAAATATATAAAATTAAATTAAATAAAATAATCATCCCTTCTACTTAAATATTAACGTTAATAATATCCCTAGACATATAGTAATGATTGTTCCAAACATCCAATTGTGTAGCCTTAATGTACTTTTAAACTCCATCTTATTGATTTCTATATCCTTCCTTACAAGTGAAATCTCATTGCTTACAAAAGTAATATCTGATTTTAATTCATTCCTTACACTCTCTATCTTTAGATTTAAATTATTCTCCACATTATCTATCTTATTATCAAGGTCCTTAATATCTGATTTTAATTCATTCCTTATATTCTCTACCTTATTATCAAGGTCCCTAATATCTGATTTTAATTCATTCCTTATATTCTCTACCTTATTATCAAGGTCCCTAATATCTGATTTTAATTCATTCCTTATATTCTCTATCTTATTATCAAGGTCCTTAATATCTGATTTTAAGTTAGCCTCTACTTTTTCTAGCTTAAGATTAAAAGTATTTTCTAAATACTCAATATCCTTATACGTTAACTCATTCCTATAGTACCTATAGGATAAATCAATAGCAATATCTCTATCAATCCCTGCTTTAGTTAGCTCCGATACTACCATTTGTTGCGTAACTATTGGTTGCGCTAGTCCCATAATAATCTCCTTACTGTACTATTATACTTTATTTAAAGCATTGATAAAATAAATTCTTTAAATAAAATATAATAAAAACAAAACTTATACATTGGAAAGTCAATTATTTTTTTATCTGTACTCTTAGATTGTACTTCACGGCTCATGTAAGTATTCCAAAATCTATGCCTTTTTATATAACCTTTTTACTAAATATTTCAAATTAAATCCCATTTACTCTCCTTTTCTTTTAAATTCTCATTTTGGCCTATATCTTCAATCATTATTCCTAAATTCAGCATACTCATACCCTTAGTAGTTTTAAAGCCACCAAAATCATCTCTAATTGCAAATTTAACCACATCCTCATTTGAACTAGCACATATCATGTTATCCTTCCCATTATTTGATATACCCAACTCAACACACCTTGCCTTACTCCTTTCCAAACTAGCAAGCAGGCTTTCTCTAGCTTTCTTTTTTAAATTCAATTCTTCTTCTCTAGCTATTCTTAATCTTTCTTCTCTTTCTTTTGATTCTCTTTCAAATAACACAGTTAAATATTTTTGCAGCCTAGCAGCTTCTCGTTTTCGTTGCTCTTCATTTTCTTTTTCTTTTTCTTTTTCTTTCTCCTTTAATTCTTCTACATTTAACTGCTCATTAGCCCTTTTCTCCTTAATAACAACAGATGATTTTTTAATTCCAATTCGTAAATTCTCTCCATAAGTCGCTTTAACGGCACAATTACTCTTGTACTTATTGGGATACCAATCCCTCTAAACTTGCCTTCCCAAATAAGAGCATAATCGCTAATAACACCATCACTACGCCTCATCATCATCCAAATCTTATACTTGTACCTATTACCAAACTGCTTTAAGAAATGTTCTAAAATATCTTCGATGTAATATTCACCTTGGTACTCATCTATTGCAGTCTCTAGATTGATTAGGGCATTGATATACGTTGCATCGTTGTTACTGTGTTCTTTTATTTGCTTTAGATAATTTTTACTGATTTTATGTTCACAAGTTAACCTTGTCTCTACATCATTCCTTCTAAATCTACACTCTTCTTTTTTTGGTTTACTCGAATCAGTATTCTTAAGAAGCAATTCTTTAGAATTCTTATTATTGCTTATATTAGCATTTCATTACCACTTATACTTGCTAGTATTGCTGCGGCTTTAGCTACATCTCCTGCGTCTGGATTACCACCCCTTTTGTAGATAATATCTTAGCTCCAGTCTTATTATCTGCTCCATCAGATACTTGCAATGTTGTATCCCCAAACTTTGGCTTTTCAACACCTATTTTACCTGCTTCATCTACAAGTCCTTTCAATGCCTTAAATATTGCTTTTAACTTAGAATCGTTTGGTGCTGTTCCTACACCTTGAGCATTATTCGCATAACCTACCTTCTCACCACTACCTATGTCCTTTAAAGACCCTAAATGTTCTTTTAATTTGCTTAAAGTAGTCTGAGCCGTATCAACAGCTTCTCTAATTGCCTTGTTTAATAGGCCATCTTTATCAACATCTGATGTTGCTTTAACTGCTACTTGTTCTAATCCGTCTGATACTTTTCCAAGTTTCTCACCTAAATTGTTAAAATAATCCCCCCCACCTGCTTCTTAGTTGTACCTGTAGATACTCTAAAGCCTAATGTATCTGATATAAGATCTATAAAAGAATAAAAAACATTCTCAGTACTTCTTCCTACATCCATTAGTACATCATTTAATCTTTTTTCAGCTTCTGCACTCTCTCCTGCATTATTACAAGAAAGGAAAAGAGAGATAAATAATGTTGCACAAATACTTCTTACTCTAATATTTTTAATATTTATTTTCATAATTACGTTCCTCCTATTTTCCCTACCATTTAACTAAAGAGACCATATAGATAATCTTTAAATAATAATATTGTAAAAGCTAAGTAAAAAGATTGCCTTAGCTTAATCACATACAGAAACCAATAGTATTGATAGTAAATTTTACTGATTAAACCAAGTTAGACAGCAACTTATATGATAAAAAAATGCTTAAATTACAAAAAAACAGAAACACCCATAAGGTATCCCTGCATCTTAAAACTCATAAAAAGTTTGCATCAATAAATAATTAAGCATCAAATTACACTATTTAGATTTAGTCTTTACCTCACTAGTAGAATTTTCTTTTATGCACTCACTAACATCTTTTAAACATTTATCAACTGTTCTTTTTATAGTAGATACTATCTCATTTAAGGTTTTACCGACTACCCCTACTAATACTGCATTCACTGCCTCTCCCGGCGCATGAGTAGCAACAGTTGCCAACTTACCTTGTTTTGCCATAGCTCTTAATGCTAAACCAGCTGCTATTGCTGATGCATTTGTTTTAATAGTAGTAAGATTCCCATTACTCTTATTAGCAATAGCAACGTCATAAGCACTTGTTGCCGCATTGATATTTCCAGCTACCTTACTTGTAATATCCTTAGCTGCTTCAATTGCTGCTAATATATCTGCACCACTAGCTGTATGTACTGCTCTGTTTGCTCCAATTAGTGCCTTGGCATCAGAACCAACATTACTGGTCTGGTTAAATAAATTTCCAACCTCTTGAGAATCAGCAATAGGTTTATTAGCATTGCCTTTTGGATGCATACCAACTCCTTTCGCTGCTTCACAGAACATAACAATTCCTTCAACAAGACCCTTTACACTCTCTGTTTCTGCCTGAACCGCATCTCCAGCACTATCAGAATTAGCAATTTTACCACTAGCACTAGCAGTAGCTTGCTTAATTTTATTTGCTCCATCAATTATCTTGCCTAAAGTCTCAATTGCTTTAGCAATTATGCTCTCAGCTTTATCTTTTATTAAATCAAAATTCTCATCTGCCTTTATGTTCTCTAATTTACCTTTAACTGCTTGAACCGCATCACCAACTTTACCTAAATGTTCCCCAAATTGCTTCTTAGTTGTATCTGCAGTAATACCAAAAGCATCAGTAAACATATCAGAAAAGGAAGAAAAAACATCTAAGAATTGTTGTCTTAAATTAGATATAGAGAGTATAGAATCCCTTTGCTTTTGAAGTTCTTCTATTCCATTATTACAAGAAAGGAAAAGAGAGATAAATAATGTTGCACAAATACTTCTTATTCTAATATTCTTAATATTTATTTTCATATATTACGTGCCTCCTTTTACCCTATCCTTCAATCTAGAGAGGCTACATACAATGAAGGAAACCTAGAAACATATCTAAGCTTACCTTCTATTATTAATCTTACTTTTAAGTAATTAATATAATTATCTCTTTTATTGCTGAATCGCTGATTTTGGATTTCTTACTTCATCTACTTCAGTCTTTACTTTCTCAAGTATCTTGTTTATTGTTTTCCTAATTATATCTTCTAATGCTCCTAAGAGTTTATTTACTGCATCTATTCCTACTGCTTGTACTGTTACTTTGTCTTCATTTGAAGTATTTGAAGCTAATTTACCACCTTTAACCAACGAGCGTAATGCTATTCCCCCTGATACGTCTGCTGCTTTAGCAACTGTTTTATTCAGGTTAGTATTTGTTCCTCCCATTGCAAATTCCAATGGAGTTGTATCTGCAGTTGCTGCAACTGATATTGTTACAGCTTTACCTTCTGATTTAACAATAGATTCTAATATCTCTTCTCCAATTACTGCTGCGACTATTGCTGCTGCTCCTGGACCCGAATCTGCTCCTGCAGCACCTACTGCTAAGACCTTGGCTCCATTTTCTGGATTACCACTTCCCCCTATTGATCTTTGGTCTAAAACCAAATTACTTTTTTTTAATTCTTTAACACCGGTTTCCATAGCAATGTCTACGATTCCTTTCAATGCATCATATGCTTTTCTTAATGCACTTTCATTCGCCGCTTCTCCCTGTTGGCTAGTGCTCCCTACCTCACCTACCTTGCTATTATCTCCTATACTTTCTAAAGAAGCTATACATCCCTTTAACTTCTCAAACATTTGTTTAGCTTTTTCAATAGCTTTATTTAAGTTTGATAAATTTTCTTCTTTACCTGACTGATTATCAGACTGAACAGTCTTACTTGCAATCAGTAATAACTCTTTTATAGCTTGATCTATACCTTCTGCTAATTTTTTATAATAATTCCCTACCTCATTTTTAGCTGTATCTTTTGTTACCTTTAATCCTAATGTATCCGATATAAGACTTATAAAAGAATAAAAAGCATTCTCAGCACTTCTACTTACATCCATTAGTACATCAGTTAATCTTTTTTCAGCTTCTGCACTCTCCCCTGAATTATTACAAGAAAGGAATAGAGAGATAAATAATGTTGCACAAATACTTTTTAATCTAATATTTTTAATATTTATTTTCATATATTACGTGCCTCCTTTTAAACTATCCCTTAAATAAAAAGGCTAGACACAAAAAAAGGAAAACTACTCCTATAAAAGAAGCGTTCTCCTTTAATGACTTTATTATTTTGTTTACCTATTGCTTATTATTTAGTAGAAGCAAATTGAGTATTACCAGATTCAATAACTACAGAGGTATCATCAGGCCTAATGTTCATAGCCTCTTTAACAGTCTTAAGTCCCTCATCAATTGTCTTTCTTATTGCTATTGTAAGTGTATTTAATGTCTTACTTATTGCATTTACTGCTGCGCCTTTAATTACCTTAGCAACATCTTCTTTCGCGGTACTATTAATAGTATTAGCAAATTTACCACCATTAGCCATTGCTCAAAGTGCTATTGATCCTGCTATAGTTGCATCCTTTCCATTAGAAACAGCATTCATACCAGCATTACCAGTATCATTCTTCTTAGCTAATTTAGCAGAATCACCATCTTTACCTTTAGAAATAGCCTTTAATATGTCAGCTCCGGTTACAGATGCCGTGGCTTTATATGCGTCTTTTGCTACTTTAGCAGCATCAGTATTGTCAGAACCAGCTTTATCATTAGCAAATAATTTCCTTGCATCACCATCAGTACCTCTTGACTGAGCAGTTGCTGTACCAGCACCTAAAACAGGACTCTTATCATCCCCCGCATCAGCACTTCCTTCTTTTTCGCCAAGCACAACATCTACTATATCTCTAACGCCTTTTACTAAGCTTTCAACCCCAGTACCAGCAGTACCTCCAGCAGTATTTTTATTACCAGCACCTCCTGTAGCAACATTACCTATTGGTTCATTGCCCTCAGCCCCCTTCAAAGCTTCACTCGCACCTAAAATTATCTTATCAAGTTTTTCACTAACTAATTTAGTTACAGCAGCCTCTACACTAGAAGCATTTGGATTGCCTTGGGTCTTCATGTTCTCAACAATCATATTAAGCTTATCTTTAGTTCCTTGAACAGTCTCTTTAATCTTTTTAAAGTACTCACCAACCTTAGACTTTGGTGTCTCAGCATTAAACCCTAAAACGCCACCAAATGAATCACCAAAAGAAGTGAAGACAAATAAGAAGTCATTACCTAAATTAGCAAGTGAGGATAAGAAATGATTTCTCTTCTCAAGTTCTTCTATCCCATTATTACAAGAAAGGAAAAGAGAGATAAATAATATTGCACAAATACTTTTTATTCTATTTTTAATATTTCTAGTCATATATTACACGTGCACCCTTTTTCTCTTTCCTTTAACTAAAGAGGTTAAACATAAAAAAAGGAAAACAACTCTCATATAGAGCAGTGTTTCCCTTAATGACTTTATTATCTAGTTTATTTATTTTTTTACTTATTTAGTAGCAGTACCAAATTCAGTAGTTACAGACATATCATTAGCGTTTATGTTCATAGCTTTTTTAACTTCTTTAAGTCCTTCATCAATTGTTCTTCTTATTGCAATAGTCAAAGTATCTAATGCTTTAGTCACTGCACTTAATGCTGTACCTTTAACTGCATTAGTAACATCATGACCAGAAGCACCATTAGCGAATTTACCACCAGAAGCCATTGCTCGTAATGCTATAGCTCCTGCTATAATTGCATCTTGATAATTATTAATACCAGAAACAGTAGTTCCATTAATTTTAGCTAACTTAATAGCATCACCACTAGTAACAATCATAGCTTTCAATATATCAGCACCAGTTATTGCCCCAACAGCTTTTGATGCATCGTTAGCCGCTTCTTTTGCTTCAGTATTGGCACCATTAGAACTACCATCAAACAATTTTAATGCACCATCAGTACCATTTCTATTTGAGGCACTATCTGAGGCTTTACTCTTATCCCCGGCATCAGGACTACCTAAATTACCAAGTACCACTTCCACAATATTCTTAATTCCGTCTACCAATTTATCTAGTTTACTAATATCACCAGCAGAACCTTTCTTTTCAGTATTAACAGCAGCAACATTACCAATTAGATCTTTAGCATCAGGACCAATAGCCTCACTAGCAGTCTTTGCCCCTTCAATTATCCTATCAAGAGTTTCTTTAACCAATTTGTTAATAGCAGTCTCAGTTGCAGCAGCATTAGGATTGCCTTGATCTTTCATATCAGCAACAAGTTTCTCAAGCTTTGTCTTAGTTGTTGTTAAGTTATCTTCTATATTCTTAAAATACTTCCCAACATCAGATTTTTTAGTATCCTTATTAAACCCTAAAACAGTACCTGTCATCTCTCCAAAAGAAGTGAAGATATTTAAGAAGTCATTACCTAAATTAGCAAGTGAGGATAAGAAGGTATTTTGTTTTTGAAGTTTTTCTAATTCCTCACCAGAATTATTACAAGAAAGGAATAGAGAGATAAATAATGTTGCACAAATACTTCTTATTCTATTTTTAATATTTCTAGTCATATATTACGTACCCCATTCTTTCCCTTTCCTTTAAAAGAGGATAGACACAAAAAAAGGGAAACAACTCGCACATAGAGCAATGTTCCCCTTAAATGACTTTCTTATTTAGTTTGATGTTTATTTATTTAGTAGCAGTACCAACTTCTGTAGCTTCACCAATAGTCTCTGAGTATTTTATTCCTTTAAGTGCTTTTCCTATCTTATCTAGATTGCTTACTACTGTTCTCCTAATTATCTCTTCTAATACTCCTATTACCTTATTTGCTGCACCTGCTGCAGCCCCTTTAACTGCCTCAGCATCATTAGCAGCATTAAATTGACCACCTTGAGTCATTGCCTTTAATGCAACAGCTGCTGCTAGGTCTGCATTTGTTTTTGCTCCAGCATCATCTCCATTCTTAGTTCCAGTAGCTAGTTCTCCAGCACCATTATCATTGGAAGCATTAAGAGAAATAGGATTTGTAGCAATCTTAGCCTTTTGAATCTTATGAATCATTGCCCATGGATCCGCTTTAACCACCTCAGCTGCTAGAGCAGGACCAGCACCTGCACTAGCTTGAGCATTACTTTTTGCAAGTACAGTAGGAGCATGAGTTGCAGCAGAACTAGGTACTGCAGCACCCTCTTTTCCAGTATCAATCTTTATGCCAGAATTAGTAGCAGTCTCAACTATAGCGTTAACTTCTTTAATAATAGCCTCAACATCAGCAGAAGGAGTAGCAACAGCTTTAGAATTATTATTATCACCAATATTGGCACTACCTTTTTTAGTTACACTAGCAAGTTTGGTTACAGCTTCAATTAATTTTGTAAGAACTTCACCAGAACTGCTAATAACAGTCTCAACACCTTTAGTATCAGCATGTGGAGTAGAAGATATTTCCTTCGCTAGACCATCTAATTTATCCTTAGTACTCTGTAATCTTTTTCCTATATTCTCAAAATGTTCTCCTACCTTACTTTTTGGATCACTAGATTTTACTGCTGGAAATCCCAAAGTATCCTCAAACATCTTACCAAAAGAAGCAAAAACATCTAAGAATCCTTGTCTTAAATTAGATATAGAGCGTATAGAATCCCTTTGCTTTTCAAGTTCTTCTATTCCATTATTAAATGACTTTATTATTTAGTTTATTTAGTTTATTTAGCTTTTTTAATTATAATTAATTATTGTTTGGTAACAATAGTTTAAGTAATACCACCCTGTGTCGCTTCACCAGCAGTCTCTGAGTATTGTATTTCCTTAACTTTGTCTCCTACTTCCTCTAGCTTTTTTAATACTGTTTTCCTAATTATTAAGTCAAGTATTCCTAATACTTTATTTACAGCACTAACTGTTGCTCCTTTAACCACCTCAGCATCTGTATTAGCATTAAATTGTCCACCTTTTGTCATGGCCTTAAGAGCTACTGCTGCTGCCAAGTCTGCACTACTCCTTGCCCCAGCATCAGAACTGGCCGTACCAATAGCCAATACCCCAACTTCATTATTAGCACCGCTAACATTAGTACTATCGGTATTAGCATCTTTAATCTTATTAATCATTGCCCATGGGTCTGCTTTAGCGACTTCACCTGCTAACTTTGCAGCAGAACCAGTATTAGCATCAGAACTAGTTCTTGCAAGTACAGCCACTGCATTATTAGCCTCGCTTTTTACTGTTCCGCCATCAGATCTTGTTTCTATCTTTACTCCAGACTTACCCGCTGCTTCAATTATTTTTTTAACCCCTGTAATTTAAATTAAAGGGAAAACAATTCCTATACAAAAAATGTTTCCCTTTAACGACTTTATTATTTATTTTTATTATCCTTTTCTAAATTTTACTTAGTTATCTTACTTAGTAACGGCACCAGCTCCTGTAGTTACAGGAGTAACATCAGAATTAATTTTCATTGCTTCTTTAACAGTTTTAAGGCCTTCATCAACCGTTTTTCTTATTGCTATAGTTAGAGTATCTAATACTTTAGTAACTGCACTTATTACTACCCCTTTAACTTCGGGAGCATACTCATTAGCATCACTCCTATTCGCAAATTTACCATTCTTAGCCATTGCTCTTAATGCTATTCCTCCTGCTATAACTGCATCTTTTTTAGCATCGGGCGCAGAAGCCCCAGAAGCCAACTTAGCAGCATCACCGCCAGCTTTAACCATAGCTTGTAAAATATCAGCTCCGGTTATTGCTCCAACAGCCTTAGCAGCATCGGCTGCTGCTTTTTTTGCATTGCTAGCATCACTGCCAGCTTGATCAGAAGCAAATAATTTACCTGCCTCACCCTCAGCATTTCCATTTCTTGCACCAAGAACATCAGCTTTTTTCTCGGTACCAGCATCATGTTTACCTTCTTTAAGTACCACTTCTACAATTGATTTCATTCCTTTTACTAGATTATCAACTTCCCCACCAGCAGTACCTCCAGCAGTACCAGTAGCAACATTAGCAATTAATTCACTAGCATCTCCAATCGCAACACTAATAGTCTTAGCTCCTTCTATTATCTTATTAAGTTTTTCACTAATTAGTTTTTTTACTTCAGTCTCTACACCAATAGCATTAGGATTATTTTCATTTTTCATGTCATCAACAATTTTCTCAAGCTTTGTTTTAGTTGTTGTCAAGTTATTTTCTATATTTTTAAAGTACTTACCAACATCTGACTTCTTAGTCTCAGCATTAAACCCTAAGACACCACCAAGTGTATCGCCAAAAGAAGTAAAAACAGATAAGAAGTCATTCCCTAAATTAGCAAGTGAGGATAAGAAAGTATTTCTCTTCTCAAGTTCTTCTATCCCATTATTACAAGCAAGGAAAAGAGAAATAAATAATGTTACACAAATACTTTTTACTTTAATATTTTTAATATTTATTTTCATATATTACGTGCCTCCTTTTCCCCTATTCTTTAACTAAAAAGGCTAGACACAAATAAAAGGGCAACAATTATCATAAATAAAGAAAAGAGTTTCCCTTACATGACTTCTAGTATTGATAACAGGATATTATAATAAATATTGAATTTACGAAACTTGAAGATGAAAATTTAGAGCTTAATTAAGTATTCTATCTATACTACTTAATTAAGCTCTAAAGGCTTATGAACGTGATCATAAACAAGGTAGTACTAAATGAAAGTACTACTGACATGTAGTATATACCGAATTTAAACTAAAATCAACCTTAATCAACAAAAATTCTTGCAATGCATAAAAATCTCCTCATCAAAAACATAACAATAGATATAATTATTGATATTTCTGTAAATTAAATAGGATTGAGCATCCTCTTCTCTATCTTAAGGTTTTCTAATAGTACTGCATGAACATCTTATATTTTCTTAAACAAATTTTCTCTATACATTACCCACATTAATACCTCAATTAGATATATCCTTTTATATTACACCTTACATTAATCATTTGTTACTCTAATGAATGCATTTTTTTATCTTAAGACTTCAAAAATATAATCATCATTTGAAATAAAATGAAATCCACTGCTTTTTTAATAAAACCTTTTATCTTAAGCAACCTATATTTAAAGCTCCTATTTTATAAACCTTAGGTGCTAAATTATTCACAAATGTTCCTTACTAATTACATTTTAAATTTTTATATTTCTTCATAAACTCTTCGAGTAAATCTTTTTTTTCTCTAAATAATACATCCATCAAAAAGCTTGTGAATTTTGCATTTTTTTTATAAAAATCATAACTTTCTTGATTTTCAAATTGAAATCTTAATGATCTTATTGGCTTTTGTCTTGATTTTTTCATTGTTTTATTTTTTTTATTCTCTATCAAAACCAATGAATTATGAATCCCATTCTCTATGATATAACCTTCTTCAAGGATACCATTTTGTAATGCATTGGCTAACTTCAAATATGCATATGCTTGAGTTTTAGCCACTTTATATTGTTTAACAAAGCTTTCAAAGCTATTGTAATTATCCAATTTATAATATTCATTATCTTTGATTTCTTTTAAAATTTTAATAGCCTCTACTTTATAATGAATTTCTCTTTTAAAATTCTCTTTCAATTTTTCTTTCAAAGAGTTATAATAATTCATCACATCATCTTGTTCTTCTTCATTTACTAAAATTCTATTATTTATCTTTATATTCATATATTATATTTACCAATCGTTCAGATTCTGAACAACATGTATTTACTCCTTTATAAATATAGAATTAGATTCTATTAAATTTCATTTTTAAATTCAGTCTTTTCTAAAAGAAGGTCCAACAGACTTTGATATTCTTTCATATAATCTCTTTTAAAGTCAAAAATGTTATTTTCTGCTATTTTTTTGTTCAAATCCTCTCTTTCAGATATAAAACCCAAAAAATTTTTCTTTAACTGTAAATTTTCTAATAAAAACTTATGTGAATTATTTCTTTTAAATTTTGTAATAAAAATAAAAGTTGGAATTTTTAACTTTAATTCTCTTATATAAAATTCTAATATCTGTAGGCTTTCAACAGCCCATTTTTCTGCTGTCATTGGAATTAATATAGAATTACTAACAACTAAAGCATTTGTTAAAGTAAAATCTAAACTAGGATTCGTATCTAATATTACATAATCATACTTTATGTCTAAAAAATTTAAAGCCTCATTTAGTTTCAGCTCTTTGAAATTGATAGCCTCTTTGTTAAATAAGTGCAAACTTAAATAACTGGGTATTAAATCTAAGTTTTTGTCTATTGTTGCAATAGCCTTATTAATATTTAAAGTGCCTTTAAGGACTCTATATATATTCTTAGAAACTATGTTAAATTTATTTTGTTCTACTATTGCATTAAAGTAGTAACTAGTAGTAGAAGCCTGAGTATCCATATCTATTAAAAGAACTTTATATTTTTGAGATAATAAGGTTGAAAGTATGATTGAACTTGTACTCTTTCCAACGCCACCTTTAATAGATGCAATGGTGATTATTGTAGGTTTTTTTCTATCCATTTGGTTATAATTCCCCCATCAGGTAACTTTTTATCGTAAAAATTGTATATTTGATTTTCCAAGTTTAAAAGTGTTTTTACTAAGGAATCATAATATTTTTTGTGAGACTTTTCCCTTCGAAGCAAATAAGAAATTCCTAAAAGATAACAAAAAACACTACCTTTTTTAAATCTAAATTCTATGTAATATGCTTTTGAAAAAGTAGATGTCTTAATGATACCGTTTTCTTCATACTTCGTTACTACATTCTTGATTGGTTTTCTATAACCATAAAAGATACCTAAAAATTTATCGTCGTCTCTTAAAGCAAATAAATGAAAAGATTCTATTTTCTCTTGGTTAAATAATCCTCTAAAAGAAATAAAGAATTTATTTCTTTGATTTTTATTAACTTCAGATATATACAGATCATTCATTATCTTTGTGTGATATAAAGTTTTGTTATTTTTGCTTTCTATCTTAACAAAAATGGGTTTTTCTCTTTTCCCTTTGAGTTCCCATTCCTTCTTTTTAAGGCGTTCTAATAGGTTCTTCATGTTAATCCTTAACTGATGTTTTTTCAAATCCTTTTGAAGTTGATAAATAATAATAATTATTTATCAACTTCAAAAGTTCATAATAATAATAATTGCTAAACAGCTTATTATATTCCAATTTGTCTTTTTTTCTTAAATAATCCTTTAGTGTTGGAATTAACACTGACATATCTGCTTTATTTTTCAGCTGATCAAGAAGTATGCTAAACATGTTGTTTTTAATATTGTTTTCATTATCCTTTGTAGTTTCTTTAATAAGTTTAACCGACTTTTTTAGTTTTTCTATTACTTTTTCTAAATCATTATATTTATAATTTTCTACGATAAAATGTGGTTTATACTTGTATTTTTCATATACATTTTGTATTTGAATTTTTAATTGTGTATTGTTATATCCTTCACTTTCCAAATTAATCTTGGTTTCATTTAGTATTTTTTTTAATTTTTGTTGCTTATTCTTAAGTCTATTTGTTTTTGGTGTGGCACTAATTTTTTTTTTATACATATCTTTTGTAAAGAAGTCTTCGGTTTTTTTAAATGCTTTTAATATTTCAATTATAGCATTTTTTTCCAATTCTAAATTCAAAATAGAAAAGAAAGTATTTGATTTAAAGTTACATTTTCTAGCATATTTTTTTATCTGCAGTTTTTCTATAGATTTGACATCTTTTTGTTTCTCTTCTATTTTATTATAATTATTATTATAACACTCCCATTTTTCTACATTACTATTTTTAATGAAAGTTTTTTCAATGTAAGCATTAACACGTTTTCTATGTCTTTCATCTTTTTTTTCTTTAAAGTATTTATTGATTATGTGGTAACATTCTTTCTTAGAATATTTAAGTGTGTAATGAATTTCAGTCCCCATATTAACACCTAAATGTCTGTGATAATTCATAGTTACTTTGAATACTTTTTCTAACTTATAAAGATAATTTTGTAGAGTTTTAATTTTAGCAGGTTTGTAACCGTTTTTTTTCATATTATTATTAAAGTAATAAAGAATATAGTTTTGAGTGTACTTTTTAAACATTAAATTCATATAATTTATTGTAGATATTAAGACGATTAATTTATGTTGATATTTATTGGTGGTCTTTTTGGTACTTTCCATTTAAATCTCCTTGTTTATGAGTTACCGTAATTTATGATAACGCAATTATAACTAAAAAGTAAACCAGTATTTTAATAAAAATAATAAAAATATTATAGTTAAATGTGAAAACTAAACAAGAAAGTAGTAGAGGTAGTATATTAGCGTTGGTTTAATGAGTTTAGATTGCCTACTAAGGGTACTAAGAGTATTGTTAATTTTAGTAACTCAATTGGTAACGGTTTTGATGCTGGATCTGACAAAGAGACCAACTCAATTAATATGATAAATTGCTTAACGATATAATGCTAATGAGACAGATTTTCAAATTCTAGTAAAGATTAATGTTAAGTTTGGTATTTGATTAATAAGTTACTGATTTTATAATCAAGGGCTATGGGGGACTACTTATTTACTTAAGTATTAAGAGGTTATAGACTAATAAGAGTTTTTAATCATAATTTAAAGGTTGAACTAAATATCCATTTGTTGTACTTTTCTAAAGTATTAATTTTTTTGACAAGTGCATTACACTTAGTATCAGTATTGTTATCAAAGTCTTTAATATTAGATTTAAGTTTACCACAACCTTTTCAAGCGTAAGATTAAAGATATTCTTTCAAAAACATAATGCTTTCTAAGCAATCTCACTACAATATTACCTAAAAGATAAATCAGTAGCAATATCTATGTTAATTTCTACTTTAATAAGCTCAGCTATAATTATTTGTTGAGCGCATTTATAAAGAATCTTTTCATGTAATTGTATAGTGAATTAAGCTTTTTGAGCAGTAATTAGTATTAAGGCGAGGTTAATATGACTTGGGACAATTATAGGTAAATGTTTTTTTGTAACAATTTTTTAGGTTTTAAAAAAAAATAAATTAATATGTAGTTTGTGGTCAATTATATACTAAAATACATTTTAAAGTAAAAAAAATTATTTGTAAAAATTAGTAAGGAGAGTTTTTGCAGGGGGAATACTTAGAGGTTTTTGGGAATGGTTTTTACAATTTGTGTTTTTGGAAAAGTATTAATAGGTTTTTTTGAGTTCAGTAATACTATTTTTTAAATCTTGAAATTAATCGCATATTTTAATATGATTAAAATATATTAATAGAGGTAGTAGCTATGCGTGGAAAAACACTTAATTAAGACTTAAAATGAAGTGTGCCAAATTCTTATAAATAATTTGACACACTTCATTTTAAATACTAAAAGGTTATAGAAATGACCTATATAAAAAATCCAACTTCATTTTTTAATAAATCTACTTCTGGTAATCTTGTTAATTTAGGTCAATTTCAAATTGAAGTAGATGATAGTCTTTTTGAGCATTTACTTGATATTGCGATCTTTGCACAAGACCAAAAAACATATGAAGAACTATTAACATTTGCAACTGAAAATAATATTAATTGTACAACTATTAAGTTATCCTTAGATAATATATTAATTCCTTTTTATACAAATGCACATCTTCAAAATGATATTTATCTCAAAAATAAATATTTTTTAGATCTTTTACTGAAACAGCCAAAAAATTTTAATTTAGAAAAAAAGCATATTATTATCGTTGGATGTGGTGGTATTGGGAATTTTATGACTTATGCTCTTTCTACTTTGGGATTAGGATTTATAACTTTTATAGATGAAGACAAAATAGAGGAATCTAACTTGAATAGACAATTTTTATTTGACTATGATTCTATAGGGACTCATAAAGTAGATGTAGCTGAAAAAAGAGTAAAATCGTTAAATAAAATTATTGAAGCTCAGAAATATAAACAAAAAGTTTCAACAAAGTTATTAAAAAGTATTTTGTGTAATTCAAAGATTAAACCATCTTTAATAGTATTATCAGCAGACGATGATTATTGTTTACCATTAGTTAATGAATTTTGTATTGGACACTCTGTTCCATTTATAAATGTTGGATATCTTAATGATTTTTCAGTTATTGGTCCATTTTATATCCCTAATATTTCGTCTTGTCCCTACTGTACTGACATTGGCATTGTCAAAACGTCATCATCTTCTATAATAGAAGATAAATTAATTCTTGCAAATAAGGATTATCAAGCTCCTTCTTTTTTTACAAATAATGCGATTGCTTCAAGTATGGCTATTATTGATATAATACTTTATTTTGGAGGTGAATATGAAAGTATCAATTCTTTAAATAGGAGAATTGGTATTAGTAATCATGATTTTTCATTTCATTTTATTGATATTAAACGGAATGAATTTTGTAATTGTAATAGAAATCTATGATAGAATGTAAGCATCAAAGATATTATTTTTGTTCGTTATTTTTGTCAGAATTTGCAAGGACATTGCCTCATGCTGTTTTAACTATTATTTTGATAAATAAGGGTTTGCAATTAAGAGATATTTCTATAGTGCAAATGTTTTATATGCTAGCAATTATTTTTTTTGAACTTCCTTCAGGAGTAATCTCAGATATTTTTGATAGAAAAAGTGTTTATTTATCATCGATTTTTTTATCAATGATTGCTTATTTTTTTATTTTTCAAACATCATCATTTATAATTCTGTGTATTGCTTGGTTTATATATGGTATATCATCTGCATTTAATACTGGTACGATTGATATTAGTTTTACTCATATATATCAAAGTAATGCGCAAAAGTTAAAATCATTTATATTATCTATGAAAATAATTTTGAATATTGGAGCTATTTTGGGTGGATATGCAGGAAGTATATTATTTTTATACGTCGATACAAAAATTTATCTTCTTTCATTATTTTTATATTTAGCATCATCATTAATTACGATTTTTTTTATATCAAGTGATAAAAATACGGATTATAATAAAGAAGATTTAAGATTTTATCTTAAACAATTTAGGAATGACATAATTGCATTATTGAGATCTAAAATACTTATAGAATTGTTTATTTTAATTAGTTCTATTCAATTTTTCTTTCAACCTTTTTATTTGTATTGGCAGGCAATTTTTATTGATAAAAATGTTCCTCTCAGTGTATTTGGAATTATATATATATTATTTCGTTTATCAAATATTATAGGGGCATGGGTATTTAAAAAAATTAAACATTCAAAATATGATTCTTATGTGATTTTAGGTATAATATTTTTATTATCAGTTTTAATAAAAATGGTCTCACATATTTATATATTTATTGTTATAATGATATTTCTTGTAGTTTTAGTTTCTTTGTATTCTAATAACTTAGAATTTTTTTTGCGAAAAAATATAGATTCAAAAGTTTTGGGTACTATAAGTTCTATTAATAGTACAATATCTCGTTTATTTTCATTTTTAGTATTGTTAGCGTGTTCAGTTTTGACTACTTTTATAAGTATTATAAATACATTCATTTTATTAATGTTTATTTTTTGTGTTATGTCTATTCTTGTGATATATAAATTTATGCACAATAAAAGAGATAAGGTAAATACTTAATTAGAATAATTAAGTATTTATTTACTTATTTATTAAAATTTGTCATTAATTTTTTTATTTTATGTATCTTGTTATATCTTTGATTTTCATATTTTTAAAATGACTATATTTTAATGATAGAAGATGCGGTATTACAATAATGTGTTATTTTCTTGAAATACTGTTTTTAAAAAATAGTATTTCAAGACTAGGGAATTTATAAAAATTATTAGAGATTAATATTTTGGTGAAGTTAGTAAATCTTGCTAGTATGTTAAATATTTCATTTATGCTGAAATTTTCTTATACGTCCTATTTTGAAATTGATTGCCTTGAATGTTAAGCCTGATGGAGGAATAAGACAATTGGTTTTGTACGGTTTAGAAAAAATGACTTTGCTTTTATGTATGTAAATGAAATAATTGCTTTGTGTAAAGAAATTCTAATAGAATGTCTGAAGAGATTTAGAGAATAACTTAAATGTAAAGATAGATAAGTCAATTTCAGAACTTAAAGGCACATTAAATTTATATCATTGGATGTTTGGAACGATCATTACCTTAATGTGGGAATATTTTTAACATTAATATCAATAGTGTATCCATTATAAATAAGTGGATTTAAATCAAGTAAATTAGTTTTAAAAAGTGTAAATTCAATTAGATTTTTTTATATTAAAGTTAATATTTTTTATGTTTGCCATTATATATAGGTTAGTATTTCTATTGGAAAAAATGTATACATATATTGTATTTAGTATAAACTAGTCTTTAATGAGTTTTCTTGGCTTGATGTAAAGTAACAAAGGAAAAAAATATATATTTTTTTCCTTTGTTTGTTAAACTGTATTTAAGTTAAAGTTTATGATTTTTTATCTTTTAGAATTGTTTGGATTTCTGTATTTATTGTTTTTATGTTATTAAGTACTTCCTTAGCTTCTTTAAGTAACTCATTGTGAAAGAATCCGATATAATTATTTTTATTTATAAGCTCTTGCCATTGTTTTCTTAGGGTCATAATTTCATCAATTTGGGTTTTTATATTTTTTAAATCTTCAGTGATTAATTTTTTATTATAAAGGTTGTTTTTTATTTTACTGTCGCAACAAATTATTTTTAATGCTTCTTCAGAGTATATTTGGATGTTAATTCCTATTTTTACTATTTCTGTGTGTAATTGAATGGTTTTTATTTCTTCTATTGTAAAGATAAGTTGTTCTTTGAATTTTTTTAAAAGATTTTCGTCCCAATCTAAAGATAAGTATAATGTTTCTCTGTATATTTTTTTTGTATTCTGGCTTAGTGATTTGTTATTGTCGAGTATGATTTTGTCAAATGCATTTTTCATTCCATATTGATCTTTAGTTTCAATTTTTTTATTTTCTTTAGTTATTTTGTTGTAGTTGTTTGTAGCAGTTTCTATTATATTAAAAATGAGGTCAGCATTTTCTCCTATTTTTTGAGCTTCAATAAATTTGATTTCTTTTCTATCATCATTTTGTAATGATAGTTCTTCGTTAAGATTTAGACTGTGATTATGTTGTGTATTTTCGTTATCATTTTGAATATTTTCTAATTCAGTTAAATTTTGTTCTATTAAGACTGTTGAGTTTTCATTTTCTGTAGCCCCTAAAGTAGTTAGGAGTGAAATAAATAAAAATTTTTTAAAAAAATTAGTAATCATGAAGTAATCCTCTCTTTTGAATATGTATTTAATGTACATCATATAGTGAATAAAACAATGTGAGCAATTATACTATTTAAAGTTATTCTAGGATGTATTTCAAGATATTAGAATAGTAGCTAATAGTACAGAAGTGTTTAGTACAGTGAGGAGATAAGAAAGTATTTTCAGCATCGATTTTTAAATATTTTAAATAAAAAATGATATTTTATTTACTTTAAATTTGCATATTTATATATAATAATTTGTTAAGATTGAAATATATAAATTTACTACATTTTTAAATGTAAATTAGTACGAATTTTGTATTCGATTATATATAACTTTAATTAGTGTATTTTAGTATAAATTTTAGTTTAGAAAATATCAATATGTCTACTGTCATAGATCTTGGAAGTAAAAAAATAAAGATTTTTATGTGTATTTTTTTGCAATGTATGTTGTAGGAATATTATTTAATTTGCCTATAGCTTATTATAAAGAGTGTTATCTGTTGTAAAGTTAGAGCTAGTAAAATTTTTGTTGTTGAGTTTTGTACTATTTGATATTAAGCTTTAAAGTTTAGGTAAATTAAATAGTTTTTATATTTTTTAGTCTCCATTTCAATTTCTGAAGACGTTAGAAAGAATTTCTAATTGATATTTATAGGTAGATTTGTAAGAAATTTCCATTTCTTTTAGACGTAGATTAATATGAGTTTTGAGTTTATGAATTGTATGATTGTGTGTAGAGTGTGTATTGCTAAAAAAGAATTCTTCTATTATAGAAGCAATGAGCTTTTTAAAACGAGATCTAGAGTTTTTATAGTAGTTTAAATTATGATGGTTAATTTTAATAATATCAAAAGAGTGTATATGTTTTAGTTTTTTTCTATATTTTGGATTGTAGGTTTGTTAACAAGAGCTATGTGACTATTTTTATAATCAAATACTTTGCTATTAAATAGAGTAGGATTATTTATAAAGACTTTTCTTTTATGAAGGATTAAAGTATAAATATTGTGTAAATCTTTAGTTGTGATTTTAAAGTCAAAGAATTTGTGTAATAATTTATTTAATTTCCATGCTTGGATTGGTAGTTTTGTATTATTTATTAAGCTTTTTAATAGCATTAGTAACAATTAAAGTATATTTTGTAAATTCTAAAGTATCATTTGCTCTATAAATAATAGAGTTTTTATTTTTTTTTGCAATAAATATATTTTTATGATTTAAGTGAGTAAGAGGGATATCAGTTGACATTATTATTCCTAATAATTTATGTTTAATATTGAGAGATTTTATTAGGAAAGAGCTAAGCAAAATGAATTCATTAGGATTAACATTGAGAGTAGTAGGGGTATTAGGTTGGTTTTTCTTTTTGTTTTTTTGAAAAAATTGAGTCTAAACATTAATATAATTATACACTTTAGAGTAAAAGTAAGGAACACAGTTTATTTATTGTAAGGGTGTGATTAGATTTTTATAAGTATACTTAGATGTTTTTAGGGTTAATTTTTAGTAATTTGAGTTTTATAAAAGTATACTTATAAGTTTTTATTGTATACTTAGATTTTTTGCGAGGAGTATAAGATTTTTATGAGGGTAGTAATGGTCAATATGAAGAAGGGGTTTTGTACTAATAACAAATTATAT
>NZ_CP075084.1 GCF_023035295.1 Borrelia coriaceae | reverse complement strand
ATATAATTTGTTTTTAGTATAGAAGTGTTTGGCCAATAATAATGAACAAAGTTTCCTCAAATAAAAACATAGTTACCTCATTTTTATACATAGTTGCCATGAAAATGAACAAAGTTGTCTATTAACATTTTTTATTTTTACGAGTTGCACCTAAAATGAACATAGTTGCCTCAAAAATATACAATAGTTGCACTTAAAATATACCAAAGTTGATATTTTTTTCTATAAATAGATCTACCTCTGACTAATTCAAAATAAATCCTAACAAAATTACTTCTTAATATCAAATAGTACAAAAAACTCATTCAATCATCTCTTGAAATACTGTATAATATATTAAGGAGATTATTATGGGACTTCCCCAAACAATAGGAATTACAAGACAAATGGTCTTAAATGAACTTATTAAAGCCGGAATTAACAGAGATATAGCCGACGATTTATCTTATAGGTATTATCGTAATGAACTTACTCATAAAGACCTTGAATATCTAGAAACTAATTTTAACCTTAAACTTGAAAAAGTTGAGGCACTACTACAATCCGAAATTCAAAAGATAGAAGCAAGTTTACAGTCCGAAATTAAAGCTGTCAAAACTGAACTTGACAATAAAATTGATAACAAATTTAACGAGCTTGATAATAAAATTGATAACAAATTTAACGAGCTTGATAATAAAATTGATACTGTTGAAAATAACTTAAACAATAAAATTAATATCGTAGAAAACAATCTCAATGTAAAAATTGATACTAAATTTAATGAACTTGATAATAAAATTGATAAAAACAAAATGGAACTTAAAAGTACACTAAAATTACACAATTGGATGCTTGGAACCTTAATTGGCCTATGTACAGGTATTTTTTTAACTTTAATTGGAATTATTTACTCTTTTTTGATTAAGTAAATGTGCACTACTCATTTTGTGAATGTACAGAATATACAATTCACATAAATTATATAATAGTATTAACTCTATGTAATTGTTATCTTGCCTTACAACCTCCCAAAAAATATTCCCTTCTTATATCCTAACACACCTCTAAGGATTCAATGCCACCACTCCAAACTTTAATTATCAACAGCCTTAATTCACAGATTAACAAGAAATATTTTATTATAATACTCAAAAATCCTATCCAAAATATTACTCATCAAAACATCTTGGATTGTTTCACATTCATAATTATCAACAACTCTATTAATTGTAATTCTCAAAACCAGCTATATATTTTTTTCTGCCCAATATTTAAGATATACATACATATTCATAGTCAATATCTGTAAGATTAAATATTGGAAAGTTCATTATTATTCTATCATCTATCCTCTTATATTGCGCTTCACGACTCATATAAGGAGCCCAAAATTTGTGCCTTTTTATACCCCCGACCCTCTTGCTAAATATTTGAAATTAAATCTCATTTTGACCTACATCTTTAATCATTATTCCCAAATTCAGCATACTCATCCCCTTAGTAGTTTTAAACCCACCAAATTCATCTCTAATTGCAAATTTAACCATAGAATCCTCATTTGAAATAGCATCTATCATCTTATCCATACCATTATTATTTGATATATCCAACCCAACACACCTTTCCTTACTCTTTTCCAAAGTAACAAGCATGCTTTCTCTAGCTTTCTTTTTTAAATTCAATTCTTCTTCTCTTGCCTTTCTAAGTCGCTCTTCTCTTTCTTTTGCTTCTCTTTCAAATAACCCAGTTAAATATTTTTGCAGCCTATCAGCTTCTCGTTTTCTTTCCTCTTCTCTTTCTTTTGCTTTTTCTATCTCTTTTTCTTTTAATTCTTCTACATTTAACTGCTCTTTAGCCTTTTTCTCCTTAACAACAGATGCTTTTTTAATTCCTATTCGTAAATTCTCTCCATAAGTCTCTTTAACCGCACAATTACTCTTGTACTTATTGGGATACCAATCCCTAAACCTTCCTTCCCAAATAAGAGCATAATCGCTAATAACTCCATCACTACGCTTCATCATCATCCAAATCTTATACTTGTACCTATTACCAAACTGTTTTAAGAAATGTTCTAAAATATCTTCTATGTAATATTCACTTTGGTACTCATCTATTGCTGTCTCTAGATTGATTAAGGCATTGATGTACGTTGCATCGTTGTTACTGTATTCTTTTATTTGGTTTAGATAATTTTTACTGATTTTATGTTCACAAATTAGCCTTGTCTCTACATCATTCCTTTTAAATCTACACTCTTCTTTTTTTAGTTTACTTGAATTAGTATGCTTAAGAAGCAATTCTTTAGAATTCTTATTATTGCTTATATTAGCTTTATTATTAAAAGCATGAGGGTCGACACGATGCGACATTACACTTTCATTATTCATTTCATCTATTTCAGATAGGATTCCAAATTTTTTTAGATTTGTGTAATTAAAATTGCTTTCTTCTAATGAGTCATCAAAATTACCAACAATTTTTTTATCACTTAAATTCTCTTTTAGTAAATGTAAAAGGTATTTAAAGATTATGTCTTTATGTAAATGTGCTAACTGCATATTTTGTTTATAAAAAGACATGCTTCCCTTATTTTCACCAAATCTTATGATTTTAGATTCTAAAAGTCCCATTTCATTTAAGAGTTTTATATCTCTTTCAATTGTTCGTTTACATACTGTCTTTTGTCCATCATTTCTCAGCAGCTTGATTACTATATTATAGATATCACGTGCTGAATATTCTTCTACTCCACACGACTTCTTGTATTTTGCATTTTTAATTGCTATTATCCAGTATATTTTATACAAGCGCAGCTTGCGTCTTAACATTCTGTTTATTTGATATCTAACTTGTGATACACGGATAAATTTAGTATCAGCAGATGTTTTATCTTTATTTAATGCTACAAGTGATTTTAGTATTGACTTTATTTGGTCTTTGGTATTATTTGAATTGAAATTTTTTTTGTCTTTTGTTACACTATTCATAGGATTAAAGTTTTTTATTCCAAAGTTTGGATTTTCACTCTATTTGTGAATCTTTGGAATTTTATATATTTTATTATATATAAAAAATTCACTCTTGACTAGCTTTAAAGTCGAGGTGATTTTTTTAATTCTGTTTTTTTCATATTTTATATTCCTTTTGTTAATTTAAATTACTGCTTTTATAATTGTGGTTGTGTTGATATCCTAGATGTTGATTTTGTAGTTCTTAATACTTAGCATAGAGCAAAGATTAAATTTCTGAAACAATCATAAAGTAAGGCAATAAGTGTTTTTGATAAATCATTGCAAGGACTTAATTCACACTAGAGGATGCAAAACTAGTTAGGGCATAAGATTTGAAGAATGTTAAAGTAAAGTGTATTATCTCTTAATCAGAAATTGATAAAGTACATATCATTGTTATTGGAATGGAAATAGTTATTTAAAGGATGCTCAAATTATTGTACAAAGTATTGAAAAGGAGCGCCAAGGTGCAGTCAGTAGGCTTTAGTGATGAGATTTAACTTACATGTAATGGTGTTACTGTAGAAAAAATATTTAGTTATTTATTTTATATAACAATACACGTCAAATTAATTTCATCACAAATGGGGGTGTTTATCGCAAATTGATAATTTCATCACAAGTGGCCAAGGTTATATAAAAGTTTGTGAGTTGTGTGTTAATATAATTAGGATAGAGGGCTTTGATGATCAGTAAAGGTAATGAAACAAGAACTCATAATATTGAGTTTAGTATTGTAGAGTCTTTAAGACTTAATTTTGAATTTTTGATTCGTAATATTTGGTTAATATTATTTGCTTTATTTTTATTTTTCTTCAATGTGTTGCATTCACATAGAGGGCTTGCAAGTTATAATGTTGGTAGTAATTCTAAGCTTTATTTCACATTGCCTTTTACAATAATCGTTATAGTAGTACCGTCTTCAATATTATTGTATTTTCTTTATTTATTAAGGACGCGTGTTACTGAAGGTAGTGTTAAATCCTCAATATTTGCATACTTAGAAAAAATAGCAATATTTGTATTATTAGTGATAGGACTTATAACGCAATCTGTAAGTTCATGGATGAGCTTTGAGAGTTTCTTTAGTCTGATGTTTGAAGATACTATTAAGGATACTGTTTTGAGTACTCAAAAGAGTCAGATAGCAAAAGAGGAAGGTATACGTAAGCTACTCTTTGATAAAGATAAGATAATTGAAGGTGAAATAGCTAGTATTGATATTAAGATTAAGAATAACAATGATCGCATAGAGTTTGCTAAAAATAATCATTTAAGCTTGGATTATAGGTATAGAACCATGAAGCAAGATTACATGAGAGAGATTGAGAATGCAAGTAGGGAGAATAAGGAGTTGTTTAATCAAAGGAATGAGTATTTAGAGTCTTTGCAGGATTTGAGGTTTAAGCTTAGCAGTTTAATTGAAAGGGCTGCTATAAATAATAATAAGTTTAAGGCAGCTAATGTTTTAAATGGAACATCTGTTGTTATTGCTAGAGATGACTATCTTAATATAGTTTTTGTTTATTTATTATTATTATTATTATTATTATTGTCTGTTTGTCTAGATATATTTTTAGCAATGGTATTTTGCATAATACAAAATGCGTATCATAAATTTTATGAACAAAAATTGTTACACTTTGCCCCATTACCTACAGGAAGTAGGATTAATGTTAAGGAAAAGATTAAAAATCATCAAATTTTAAGTTCAAGAAAATATAAAAAACCCTTGCAAAGGGTTGAAGAAGTGCTTAGATTTATTTCATCTAATTTAGAAGATGATAAGCGTACAGTAAAGCCTTTGAGAAAAATTAATAAAGAGACAAATGTATCTGAGTATAGAATAAGGCAATATTTATCAGACCTGATGGATAGAGGTTTAATTATAAAAGAAAAACAAAGACTTATACTTAACGTTAATGATACATTGAAACCGATAATTTAATTTTTTCTAGTAAATTAATTTGTGAAATTTTCATAGATATTAGACTTTTTGATATTTTGTTTTTTTGTATGTAATATAAAGATAAAAATTATGGTAAACATAAGACAAAAGGTTTACCTATTGTAGGCGCTATATCTTAAGGGTCATCATTTCAATGATTGTAAATATACTTAATTATAATATTGGGCTGTCACTGATAATATTATTGCTGTAGTCAATTAAGTGAAGTAGTAAATAGTTATTAGAAATACTTGATTTAATAATTAGGCAAATAGTAAAAAGTATTTGTGCAAAATTATTTATTTCTCTATTCCTTTTTTGTAATAATTCAGGAGAGAGTGAATTAGAAAAACTTCAGAAGGACCAATCAGTTCTTATCCTCAATGGGCTAATTTGGGTAATGACTGCTTATCTGTCTTTATTTCTTTTGGGGATATGATTGGTACTGTTTTAGGGTTTAATGCTGAAACAAAAAAATCTGAGATTGGAAATTACTTTAAGAATATGGAATAAATATTAACAACAACAGAAACAAAGCTTGAAAAAATTGTTGATGAGATGAAAACTAAAAGACATTCTAATGCTGATGCTATTGATAAGGCTGTAACAACTTTAAATGCAAAACTTATGAAGATAATTTTAGGATCTAAAAAGGTATCTGGTGCAATTGGTGAAGGTGTTAATGATGAAGTTGGTAAAGTTGTTAATAGTAGTGCAATTACTGCTAAACTGACTGGGGTTGATAGTATTATTGATGGAATCAAAGAAATAGTAAGCATAGTATTACGACAAGAAGGTAGTGATGCAGCTGGTACTGTTAATAGGGCTGAGGATGGTTCCGAAAGACAGCAAAATACTGGTGCTACTCATCTATTTATTAAGACTAATACTGCTTCTGCTAAAGATGCATTAATTGCGGGCACTCTTGCAGTAAGAGGAATGGCTAAGGATGGTAAATTCGCTACTCATTCTAATGGGACTGATGCTAAGGATGAGATTAAGAATGCAGTAGCGAGTGCTATTAAAATGGCTTTAAATACTTTGAATCTTGCTATAATGAAAACAATTAATTTTGATTTAAAAGCGATCAAGGATTTAATTAAAGTTGATTCAGTTATTTCTAGTAATATTACTAAGTAAATAATACAAAGATAAGTAAACAAAATAGTAAAGTCATTAAAGGGAGACAGTTCATTCTTTATTTAGGGATGGTAGTGTTCCTTTTTTGTGTTTGTTAAAGGGTGTGATAAAAGGGTGCACGTAATATATGAAAATAAATATTAAAAATATTAGAGTAAAAAGTATTTGTGCGACATTATTTATCTTTCTATTCCTCTCTTGTAATAATGGAATAGAAGAACTTCAAAAGCAAAAGGATTCTATACTCTCTATATCTAATTTAAGACAAAACTTCTTAGATATTTTTACTTCTTTTGGTGATATGATCACAGACTCTTTAGGTATTAATCCCGATACTAAAAAATCTGATATTGGGAAATATTTCACTGATATTGCTACAACTATTAAAACAGTTAAAGATAAGTTGCAGTCTGAAGTTGTTAAGAATGAACACTATTCAAAAGTGAAAGAAGCGGTTGAAAAATTTATTGAAAAATTAACAAAAATAGAAGAAGGTTCTAAGGGAGCTGCAGAAGGGGTTAAAGGTGATGCTATTAGTGGTGCTACTGCTTCTAGTGGCCAAAATGCTGCACCTGCAAAGGTTGAAAGCGTTAATTCACTTGTTAAAGGGATTAAAACAATCGTTGATGTAGTTATAAAAAAGGGTGAGGGTAATCCAGCATTTACTAAGACAGATGATACCGAATTGAAATCGGTTGGTAAATTATTTAGTGACACTCCTGGTGATGCAACAGAAACAATAGCGGCTGCAGCAAGTGCATCAATAGGGGCTGTAACTGGTGCTGATATCTTACAGGCTATAGCTGGATCTGAAGAAGCTAAAGATCAGCCTAATATTGAAGACGCAAAAAATGCAGCGGAAATTGCAGTTACTAATAAAAATTCTGGTACTAAAACTCTCAATAAAGCAAATAAAGATGCAGTACTAGTAGCTGGTATAGCATTAAGAGCTATGGCTGAAGGTGGTAAACTTGCTGCTAAGAATGATGCTAAATCTTCTGGTGCAGTGAATGGGGTAGCGGCAAGTGTAGTAAACAAGACATTAAGTACTCTTATAATTGCAATAAGAAATACTGTTGATAGTGGTTTAAAAACAATAAGTGAAGCATTGGCAACAGTTAAACAGGGAGATATGTCAGCGGAAACAGCAACTAGTGGACAGTAATAAGTAATAAAAAATAAGTAAATACGATGATTTAAGGGAAACAGTTCTTTATATGAGAGTTGTTTCCCTTTTATTGTACCTAATCTCCTTTTGAGTTAAAGGGTGTGATAAAAGGGTGCACGTAATATATGAAAATAAATATTAAAAATATAAATATAAAAAGTATATGTGCAATTTTATTTATCTCTCTATTCTTTTCTTGTAATAATTCAGGACCAGAGCTTAGAGAGGGGCAAGCAGCTATGGCTGATGGGAGAGTAATTGATTTAACAAAAGTAAGTAAAAAGATAAGAGATGCTATTGACTTTGCAGCGGGTGTTAAAGAAGTTAATACTTTAGTTAAGTCAATAGATGAGTTAGCTAAAGCTATTGGTTCTAAAATTAAAAACTCAGATACTCTTGATACTAGTAATAATAATCACAATGGGTCGTTAATTGCAGGGGCATTTCAAGTGGTATTGGCTATAGAGTTTAAATTGAAAGAATTAGAGAAAGCAACTGAAACTCCTGATTCGATTAAGGCAAAGGTTATTAGTGCTAAAGATGCAAGTCGAGCATTCATAGAGCAAATTAAAAAACAACATACTAATCTTGGTCAAGAAGGAGCGACTGATGTGCATGCAAAGAGTGCTATACTTTTAACTGATGGTACTAAGGATCAAGGAGTTGCGGAACTTGTTAAGTTAAATTCAGCGATGGCGGAGCTGTTAGCTGCTACTAAAAAAGAATTAGAAACTGTAATGATGGAACTTAAAGAGCCTTCTAGAACTACTTCTACTCAAAATGACTGATTAAAATAATTAATTTAGGTAATTATTTTGAGGTTAGTTTTACTGAGGAAGTCAGTAATTGAAAAAAACAAAGTCAAATAAATAGGAAGTTAGGAACTTAGTTGTTCTAGCTTCCTTATTTTTATCTTATTGAAAGGTTGCAACTATTAATGATTTAGCCTTTCTTATTTGTATCTAGCCTATTTAGTTTAAAGAATAGGAAGAAAAGGAGGCACGTAATATATGAAAATAAATATTAAAAATATTAAAGTAAGAAGTATTTGTGCAACATTATTTATCTCTTTATTCCTTGCTTGTAATAATGGAATAGAAGAACTTGAGAAACAAAGGGATTCTATACTCTCTATATCTAATTTAAGACAAGGTTTCTTAGATGTTTTTACTTCCTTTTCTGATATGGTGACTGACACTTTGGGTATTAATGTTGATACTAAAAAAGAAGATATAGGAAAGTATTTCACTAATATTGAGACAACTATGAAGAAAGTTAAGGAAAAATTAAATACTTTGGTGGCAGAAAATGGTAATTATGAAAAAGTTAAAGCAGTTGTTGATAAATTTGTTGCCGATACATTAGATAAGATTGCAGAAGGTGCTAAGGAAGCAGCAAAAGGGGCTGTAGGCAGTGATGCTATTGGTAGCGCTACTGCTGGTCAGGATGCTGTGCCTGGGGAAGTGGCAAGTGTTAATTCACTTGTTAAAGGAATTAAAACAATAGTTGAGGTAGTTTTAAAGAAGAGTGAAGGAGATGCAGGGGCTAATAAGACTAAAACTTCAGAACAACAAACAATTGGTAAGTTGTTTGCTCAAGGTAGTGGTGGTAGTGATGGAACAGAAGCAGAGGCAGCAGCAGCAAATGCATCTATTGGAGCAGTAACTGGTGCTGACATATTGCAAGCTATATTAAAGTCAGGAGATGTTAGTACTAATAAACAGCTCAATACAGTAACCAGTGCGGCAGAGATTGCAGTTGCTCAAAATTCTGGTACTAAAACCCTTAGCGCTGTAACAAAGGATGCTATTATTGCGGCAGGGATAGCATTAAGGGCGATGGCAAAAAATGGTAAATTCACAGCCAAAAATACTGAAGAAAAATCTGCTCATGCAGTAAATGGTGCAGCTGTAAGTGCAGTAAACAAGACATTAAGTACTCTTGTAATTGCAATAAAAAATACTGTTGATAGTGGTTTAAAAGCGATAAGTGAGGCATTAGCAGCCGTTAAACAAGGAGATATGTCATCAGAAACAAGTGAATCTGGAGCTACTAGGTAAATAAAAAATTAAGAAAAGAAAAGTAGATAATAAAGTCATTAAAGGGAAACATTTCTTTTGATAGGAAGTTGTTTCCCTTTTTACTGTATCTAACTACTTTAGTTAAGGGCACGTAATATATGAAAATAAATATTAAAAATATTAAGGTAAAAAGAATTTGTGCAACATTATTTATCTCTCTATTCCTTTCTTGTAATAATGGAATAGAAGAACTTGAGAAGAGAAATACTTTCTTATCCTCACTTGCTAATTTAGGTAATGACTTCTTAGATAGTTTTACTTCTTTTGGCGACACACTTGGCGGTGTTTTAGGGTTTAATACTAAAACTCCAAAGTCTGAGGTTGGTAAGTACTTTAAGAGCGTTCATGATACTGTTTCTTCTACTAAGACAGCTCTTGAGAAAATTGTTGCTGATATGAAAGATAAGGGTAATCCTAATGCAGAAGCTGTAAGTGCTTCAGTTAAAACATTCATTGATGATAAGCTTAGTAAGATAATAGAAGGAGCTGAGATTGCTAGTGGTGCTATTGGCAACGATGCTAGTGAACCAATTGCTAATGTTGCTAAAGGTGGTAGTAATACTGATGGGGCTGGAGTTAAAGGTAAAGATATTGAAAATTTAGTAAAGGGAATTAAGTCAATTGTAGACATAGTACTTAAAGATAAAGGAAGTGCTGATGCTGGTACTGGTAAAAAGGCTGATGCTCTTGCTAGTGATCGTGACGCTAATTCTAGTGATGTGGTAAAGCTTTTTGGTAGTTCTGGTAATCAAGGTGCTATTGCTGCTAATGCAGATAAGGCAGCAGCTGATGCATCTAAGGCCGTTGGGGCAGTAACAGGTGCTGATATCTTACAAGCTATGGTTAAAGAAAATGGTGAGTCAGCTAAGTTGGCTGAGCATAAAGTTGACACTGCAGTTACTGGTATGGTTAGTAAAAATGATGCAACTATAGCAGGGGCTATAGCGTTAAGAGCAATGGCTAAAGGTGGTAAATTTGCTAATGATAACAGTACTGCTAATATTGATGTTGCTAATACAGTTAAAGGAGCAGCAGTAAGTGCAGTAACTAAGGTACTAAATACATTAACTATTGCAATAAGGAAGACAATTGATGCAGGACTTAAGGAAGTTAAAGAAGCTATGAAAATTAATCCTGAGGCTACTTCTGTAACTTCTGATAAAAATATTCCTGAATCTAAAAAATAAACAATCATAATTAATACGCTATTAATAATTAAATAATAGAGTCATTTAAGAGAAACAATGCTTTCTATTTAGAAGGCATTGTTTCTCTTTTATTTATGTTGAGCATCTTTAGTTAAAGGATGGAATCAAAGGAGGCACGTAATATATGAAAATAAATATTAAAAATATTAGATTAAAAAGTATTTGTGCAACATTATTTATTTCTCTTTTCCTTGCTTGTAATAATGGGATAGAAGAACTTGAGAAGAGAAATACTTTCTTATCCTCACTTGCTAATTTAGGTAATGACTTCTTAGATAGTTTTACTTCTTTTGGCGACACACTTGGCGGTGTTTTAGGGTTTAATACTAAAACTCCAAAGTCTGAGGTTGGTAAGTACTTTAAGAGCGTTCATGATACTGTTTCTTCTACTAAGACAGCTCTTGAGAAAATTGTTGCTGATATGAAAGATAAGGGTAATCCTAATGCAGAAGCTGTAAGTGCTTCAGTTAAAACATTCATTGATGATAAGCTTAGTAAGATAATAGAAGGAGCTGAGATTGCTAGTGGTGCTATTGGCAACGATGCTAGTGAACCAATTGCTAATGTTGCTAAAGGTGGTAGTAATACTGATGGGGCTGGAGTTAAAGGTAAAGATATTGAAAATTTAGTAAAGGGAATTAAGTCAATTGTAGACATAGTACTTAAAGATAAAGGAAGTGCTGATGCTGGTACTGGTAAAAAGGCTGATGCTCTTGCTAGTGATCGTGACGCTAATTCTAGTGATGTGGTAAAGCTTTTTGGTAGTTCTGGTAATCAAGGTGCTATTGCTGCTAATGCAGATAAGGCAGCAGCTGATGCATCTAAGGCCGTTGGGGCAGTAACAGGTGCTGATATCTTACAAGCTATGGTTAAAGAAAATGGTGAGTCAGCTAAGTTGGCTGAGCATAAAGTTGACACTGCAGTTACTGGTATGGTTAGTAAAAATGATGCAACTATAGCAGGGGCTATAGCGTTAAGAGCAATGGCTAAAGGTGGTAAATTTGCTAATGATAACAGTACTGCTAATATTGATGTTGCTAATACAGTTAAAGGAGCAGCAGTAAGTGCAGTAACTAAGGTACTAAATACATTAACTATTGCAATAAGGAAGACAATTGATGCAGGACTTAAGGAAGTTAAAGAAGCTATGAAAATTAATCCTGAGGCTACTTCTGTAACTTCTGATAAAAATATTCCTGAATCTAAAAAATAAACAATCATAATTAATACGCTATTAATAATTAAATAATAGAGTCATTTAAGAGAAACAATGCTTTCTATTTAGAAGGCATTGTTTCTCTTTTATTTATGTTGAGCATCTTTAGTTAAAGGATGGAATCAAAGGAGGCACGTAATATATGAAAATAAATATTAAAAATATTAGATTAAAAAGTATTTGTGCAACATTATTTATTTCTCTTTTCCTTGCTTGTAATAATGGGATAGAAGAACTTGAGAAGAGAAATACTTTCTTATCCTCACTTGCTAATTTAGGGAATGACTTCTTAACTATTTTTACTTCTTTTGGTGATTCACTTGGTGGTGTTTTAGCTTTTAATGCTGAAACTAAAAAGTCTGATGTTGGTAAGTACTTTAAGAATATAGAAAAAGGCTTAACAACAACTAAGACAAACCTTGAAAAAATTGTTGCTGATATGAAGGATCAAGGCCATCCTAATGCTACTGCAGTAGAAAGTGCAGTAAGTAAATTAGTTAATGACACACTTAATAATATAATTAATGGAGCTAAGACCGTTAGTGATGCTATTGGTATTACTGATGCTGAGTTACTTGGTAATGGTGCTATTTATACATCTGCTGCAGGTTCTAAGGGTGAAGTTGAGAAATTAGTAAATGGAATTAAAGCTATCGTAGACGTGGTTCTTGATACAAAAGAAGGAAATCCTGAAGCCGGAGATGTTAAAAAAGCTACAGATGGTTCTGGTAACAGAAATGGTGGCAACAATCAGGATGGTGAAGCAGGAAAGTTATTTAATGGTACTAATGCTGGAACTAATGCTAATGCGAAAAAATCAGCAGCTGATGCAGCAAAAGCTGTTGGTGCAGTAACTGGGGCTGACATATTAAAAGCTATGTCTAAATCTGATGACTCTGCTAAATTGGCTGCAGGAAATGATGTGTCCGATGCTAAGCAAGATGCTGTTATAGCAGGAGCTATGGCATTGCGAGCGATGGCTAAGGGTGGTAAATTCGCGGGTTCTAGTGATAATGATTCTGGTGCCGTTGCGCCTATAGTTAAAGGAGCAGCAGTAAGTGCAGTAAATAAGGCTTTAAATACGCTCACAATAGCAATAAGAAAAACAATTGATGCAGGACTTAAAGAAGTTAAAAAAGCTATGAACATAAACGCTAATGATGTGTCTGTAACTACTGAATCTGGTACTGCTACTAAATAAGTAAAAAAATAAATAAACTAGATAATAATGTCATTTAAGGGAAACACTGCTCTATATGAGAGTCGTTTTCCTTTTGTTATATCTAGTCTCTTAGTTAAAAAATGGGGAAAAGGGTGCACGTAATATATGAAAATAAATATTAAAAATATTAGTATAAAAAGTATTTGTGCAACGTTATTTATTTCTTTATTCCTTTCTTGTAATAATGGGATAGAAGAACTTCAGAGGGAAAAGCAGTTTTACTCTTCACTTGCTAATTTAGGTAATGACTTCTTATCTGTCTTCACTTCTTTTGGAGATTCACTTGGTGGTGTTTTAGGATTTAATCCTAATACTAAAAAGTCTGAGGTTGGAAATTACTTTAAGAATATTCAAGAGACTGTACAAGGTGTTAAGACAGGTCTTAATAATATTGTTACTGATATGAAGAATCAAGAAAATCCTAATGCTTCTACAGTTGAGGCTGCTGTAAAAGCTTTAAATGAAAAACTTGATAAGATAATTGAGGGAGCAAAGACCGTTAGTGAGGCTATTGGTACTGATGCTACTGCTCCGATTGGTAATGTTGCTGCTAGTGCTGCTGCTGGGGCTGTAGGTATTGGTGTTGACAAATTGGTTCAAGGAATTAAATCAATTGTAGGAGTAGTACTTAAAGATAAAGGTAAAGCCGATGCTGGTGATAATAAAAAGGCTGAAGATGGCTCTACCGAAAGGAATAGTGATGGCTCAGTAAAGCTATTTGCTAATGCTAGTGCGGGCTCCGATGACAAAAAAGCAGCAGCTGACGCGGCTAAAGCTATTGGGGCAGTAACAGGTGCTGACATATTACAAGCCATGGTTAAAGATAATGGTGATGCTGCTAAGCTAGCTAAGAATTCTAGTTCTGGTGTTACTGCTCCTAAAGATGCGGAAGTAGCAGGAGGTATAGCATTAAGAGCGATGGCTAAGGAGGGTAAGTTTGCTAATGGAAGTAGTGCTTCTGAGGCAAAAAAAATATTAGATGGAGCAGTGACAAGCGCGTTAACTAAGGCATTAGATACACTCACAATAGCAATAAGAAAAACAATTGATGAAGGACTTAAAGAAGTTAAAAAAGTTATGAATATTAATGCTAATATCGATCCTGTAACTTCTGATGATAGAGGCATTGCAACCAGTAACTAATTAGAATTAATAAGAAATAGACTAAATAATAAGTTCGTTTAAGGGAAACACTGCTTTTTATAGGAGTAGTTTCCCTTTTTTATTGTATCTAGTCTTTTTAGTTAAAGGAAAGGAGAAGAAAGAGGCACATAACTTATGAAAATAAATATTAAAAATATTAAAGTAAAAAGTATTTGTGCAACATTATTTATCTTCCTATTCCTTTCTTGTAATAGTGGAATAGAAGAACTTGAGAATAAAAATAACTTCTTTTCCTCACTAGCTAATTTAAGACAAGATTTCTTAGATGTTTTTACTTATTTTGGAGATATTGTTACTGATTCTTTAGGAATTAAAGCTGAGACTAAAAAAGATGATATTGGTGGTTATTTTAGCAAAATTGAATCTACTATGAAAAACGTTCAAGATAAGTTAAAAAATGTTGCAGAAAAGTATGGTCATTATCCAAAGGTAAAAGAAAAGGTTGCTCAATTTATTGAGCAATTAGTAAAAATAGAAGAGGGTGCTAAGGAAGCGTCAAAGGTTGAAGAAGGTGCTGAATTACTTGGTAATATGGAGGCCAAAAATAGTGGAGGTAAGCCTGGTGAGGTTGATAAATTAATAAAGGCAATTCAGACTATTGTAAATGTGGTTCTTGCAAAAGGGAATCCTGAGGCTGGTAATAATTTGAAAGCTAAAGATGGTCAGACTCCAAGAGCTAATAATAATGATAGTGCAGGTAATTTATTTGCTAATAATCAGGCTGGTACTGCTCATGCTAATGCAAAAGAAGCAGCAACTGATGCAGCTAAAGCAGTAGGAGCCGTAACTGGTGCTGACATTTTAAAAGCTATAGTTAAAGAAGGTGGTGCAGCTGCTACGTTAGCTAAGAATAATACCACTCATGATAGTGTTAATGCTGTAGCTGATGCTAATGATGCAGTTGTAGCAGGAGCTATAGCACTTCGAGCAATGACTAAGAATGGTAAATTTGCTGGTAACACTAGTGCTGAGAATGCTGTTGCTATAGTTAAAAATGCAGCAGCAAGTGCAGTAAATAAGACATTAAGCACTCTTGTAATTGCAATAAGAAATACTGTTGATACTGCTTTAAAAGCAATAAGTGAGGCATTGGCAGCAATTAAACAAGGAGATATGTCAGCAGATACAAGTGAATCTGGAAATACTAAGTAGGAACGTAAATAAAATTTGGAAAAAGATCAGCAAACAAAATAATAAAGTTATTTAAGGAAAACGTTTCTCTATATGAGAGTAGTTTCTCTTTTGTTTTATCTAATACCTTTAGTTAAAGGTAGGGTTAAAAGGGTGTAGTAATATATGAAAATAAATATTAAAAATATTAGATTAAGAAGTATTTGTACAAGATTATTTATCTTTCTATTCCTTTCTTGTAATAATTCTGGTGAGGAATTAGAAAACCTTAAAAATCAAAATACCTTCTTATCCTCACTAGCTAATTTAGATAATGACTTCTTTTTTTGATATGGGTAGTGATATAAAGCTTATACTAAAACAGGATATAGTTAATTATTTTTAATTATTTAATTTATTAACTATATCTTGATAGTTGCATGAGATTAGTTTTGCTTAGTATATAAGTAAAATTCTTTGGCAGTTAAAGGTCAATGTTAATTGTTTATTTTAACAGTTTAAATTGTATGTAACTAATTATAACAGTTATGTTAAACTTGTTTTTTTATATTTTCGTTGTATTGTATAAGTTTTATTTATTTAAATAGTTATTTAAGACCTTATAAGCATGTCATATCGATAATTTGTATTAATTTAATTAATTTATTTGAAATTTAAAATAAAATGTATATATTTACCAATAATTATTGTATTTCAATGTAGAGATTTGATAATTAAATAAATTGACATCCCCGGAGGGAAATATGAAGAAGAACATTTTGGTAATATGTATGTTGATACTATTGTGTTTTCTATCATGTGATATAAATGCTTTAAATGAATTGCTAGGCAAAGCAAGAGAAAAGTTTTTAGAAGAAAATAACAAGGTAGAAAATTTAAAATCTATAGAAGAAAATCAAGAGGATAAAGAAAAACAAGTAGGTATTGTTAAAAGGATTGAAAAAGGAGTACAACAAGTTGTGCAGGCTGTTCCAGTAGTTCCTGTTGGTGGATTGAATAATGAGGTTTTTGAGAAGCCTGTTAATGATAATAATTCAGCGATTAGGATGTATTCTCAAGAAGAAAAAATAGAGATAAAAAAGAGGATTTAGTCGCAAGGACTGATGAGGAGAAGAAAGCACAAGTAGAGATTGAAAAAGTAAAAAATCTTCTTAAAGAGCGTTCTATATCATCCTCAAAATTAATTGAGGATGCACATAAACTTAAAAATGAATATGAACAATTAGAAGTTGATTTTCATAGTATAATGTCTAAAATTCAGACTGAAGTAAGATCTTTGAGGAGTGAGGATTATAAGGGGAATCTAGAAAAGATTAGTAAACTAAATCGATTGCAAAATCAATTAAAGATAAGTCTTGATATTGAAAGACTGATGAGTCAAGTTGTTAGTACAATAAGTGAACTAAAATCTTCAGAATTTTTCTTTAATAAAGCTGGAGAAACTTTAACAGAAGCTATTACTAAAAGGTTAGAAAATGAAGCACGTAAAGGTGGTCGTTACTTTTTCAGAGAGGTTAGCAATGGGTTATTATTACAATTATCTAGGGATTCACAACGCTATGCAAGAAATGCTTTAAGTCAATTAGAATCTGCTGTTATAAAGTTAAATGGAGCAATTGGAGAAAAGAAAAATATAAAGGATCCCATTGATGCAGTAAGAGCTGCTTTAGATAGTCTTTGATGGTAGAAAAAGTCGGGTTTATATTGCTGTTTGGAATGGAGGGTCTTCCTTTTAAGGAAGACCTTTTTTAAAAATTATTTTATTTAAGTGAGTTCTTTCAAATTTAGTTATGTCTTCCTAAGAATATATAAATAAATGACATAACTAAATTTGAAAGGTGTTTTTTGAATTGTAAAGATCTTTATTATATAGTTATGGATTTTCAATTAAATTAATTTGTATAGGGCAAAAGGATTGATATATTATCAATTTGAATGAAAATCACTACACTAGGGTAACAACTTTTGCTAACATTATTGAATACACTAGTTGCTGTGTATAAACATGCTACTAATTAAAATATAGAGATAGACTACATAAAAATTAATAATTGGTTAAGAATTACAATGTTAATTTATTGTTAGAAAGTTTGAGCAGAATTATTAATCAATAATGATAAGATTTTATCTTTCTTTCAAAGAGTCATAGAGGGGATATGTATACTTAAGAGTAAGGATGAAGAAAAAATAAATAATTTTGCTGTAAGTAATTTGTATTTTAGACTAAATGGTATATATTTTAAATTAATAATGATTCTTAATTAAGAAAGGAGAGTGTTTATGAGAAAAAAATTATTTATATTTATATTATTAATTATAGGATTAGTATCATGTGATGTAAATTCTAAATTATTGGATAAAGGGGAAACCAGAGATGCGGTAGGAGCGGTTGACAATGGTGTTCAGGGAGATGAAAGAATAAAAAATATTATTAGTAATGGTGATTTTTCAGAAGAGGTTAATAAAGCTCCTGTTGAAGAGGTAGTAGAAGCAGGTCCTGTAATCAAAGATGAGAAAGAGGAATTAATAGCTGCCATTAAAAAAGATGTTAATATTGGTATGGGACTAATAAATTCAGATAAGAAAGAAGTTGAAGATGAAAGTCAATATGGTATGAAGGAAGTAGTGTTTAAAGCAGTAACAGATGGGGTTACTAATAAGGCATTAGATGATGATTTGAATAAGGATTTAAGAAGATTATTTTATTCATCTTTATTATACGATAAAGAAAGGATAAAGGAATTTGCAGAAATTCTTAACAAGATAGGAACAGATGGTCAAAATAAAGGTACATGGCTTATAGATATAATGGATTCTGGAATAGTATATCTTCAATTTAACTTTGAGAGAGTAATTAGTAAGTTAGATAAGAATAAAGACAAATTAGATCAATTAAGTCTTGATGATTTAAGAGAAATTAAATCAAAACTTGAAGAGATTCAATTACAAAGATTAACTTGGAAAAAGAGTGTAGATGCTATTATAGTAGCTTATAAAGCAAAGAAAGAAGGTATTGATTCTGACAGTAAAAGATTGATAAGTTATATTAGTGAAAGATATAAAAATCTTATTACAGTTGAGATACCAGGAATTCAAGGGGTGTCTGATAAGATTATATCTCTAATAGATAAAATTAAGTAATTTTAAGTTTTATGAGAATAAAGGAATCTAGGTCATATAATATGACCTAGATTCCTATTTGTTGTTTAAAGTAAATAGGCTATTTATCTATTTTTTACTTTTTAATATTAAGTTTTATTTAATTTGATAGATTAGCATTATTTATGATTCTTGCAAAGAGTATAACCATATTTATATTTTATAAACTATGGTTATACTCTTTGCTAATTCTTTAACATATTGATTTGCAGTTTCAGCAGATTAAAGCAGGAATTGATAGAGATATTGCTATTGATTTATCTTATAGGTACTATAGGAATGAGTTAACGTATAAGGATATTGAGTATTTAGAAAATACATTTAATCTTAAACTAGAAAAAGTAGAGTCAAATCTAAAATCAGATATTAAGGATTTAGATAATAAGATAGATAATGTAAGAAAAGACATAGAAATTAATAAAATGGAGTTTAGGAGTACATTAAAAGTGCATAATTGGATGTTAGGAACAATTATTACTATATGTGTAGGAATTTTATTGACATTAATCTTTAAATAAACTCTTTTAAATGAAGAGTAACCTTTCTTTTCTTTTTAAGTTCATATTATAAATGATAATTTTATGTCAAAATCAATATTTTTTTTGTTGAAGATGTATTAGATTAAGTTTTAATAGTATTTGGAATTTTACTAATTAATTTGGGTTTTAGTTGGTATTGTGAAATTGGTCTTAAGATATTCAATATTTATTTTTAAAAGCTTTAGATAAAAGCGCTAAAATAAATATTTGTTATTATATATTAGCGCTTTTTAGATAATTTTATCTTTATTTAAGATTTAGTTTTAATTTTATTAAGTTCAGCGTTTAATATATCTATAATAATTGTATCGATTGCGGTTACTACCTTGCTAATGGCAGTAGCTGCAGCTTTTTGAATATTTTTTGCATATTCAGTGTTATTACCATTTTTATGTCCAGCGAATTTACCGTCTTTACTCATAGCTTTTAGTGCAATAGCAGCAGCAAAGTCAGCGTTACTTTTTGCACCGACACCATTAGTATTAAGAGTTCTACCAACGATTAATTGACCAGCATCGTTATTGGTTTCGTTAATATAACCGTTATTAACGTTTGTTGTAGCATGTGCTATTTTGTTAAGCATTGCTAGTGCGTCAATTTGAGATATTATATCAATAAGTTTGGAAACGTCTTCTTCGTTAGCACCTCCGCCTTTAAGATCGGCACCGGCACCACCATTAATGGCAGCAATTGAGGTAATATTATTGCCAGTAATATTATTATTAGTTTTTGCTTCAATGTTTATTTGGGCTTCTTCTGCAATTTTGATTATATCTTTTATTTTGCTAATGATATCCTCAACGTTCTTTTTGTTAGAAATAATTGCAGCTTTGGTACCTGTATTATTAATTGCTCCAATTTCAATATTGTTATTATCAGTAGTTTCAGCTAATTTTTTTATAGCATTTATTACATTTTCAATGTTTGTAATGATATTATCATTATTGTTAATTTTTCTTTTAATTCATTTTTAAGAACTGTTAATCCTTCTGCTGTTTTTTTGAAGTGAGTGCCTATTTCGTTTCTTTTGTTATTAGGTTCAAATTTAACAATAGAAAAATTTTTGAATATTTCAATAATTTCGTTTGTAGATGGGTTATTGGTATCTATGTTTTGGATAGCTTGTTTTATTTTGTTTGTTAAGTTTTCTAGTGAAATGTCATGTTTGTTTGTTATTTCTTGATTTGTAGCTACTGTTGTTAGAGTTTTTAGTGATGAGATTTCATTTTGATTAGAAATAGAGTCAGCAATGAGTTCACAACTAGTTAACATAGACATCATAGCAATAACACTAAAGGTTTTTAAAATTTTTCATTATAATTTCTCCTTAAATTATATGTATTGAAATGTAGAGCATAGTTTTTTCAAAAACAGTTATTTTAATATGAATTATGACAAAAAATTGTTATGGGGGCCAATATATACTAACGGGTGTTATTCTA